>JAFGHN010000272.1 GCA_016930115.1 Spirochaetales bacterium
GGACGTTTTTTCCCTTGACGTGAAGAATACAATGACGGCGGGTGAGCCGGTGGAATACATCGGGCCGGACATCCTCTATCTCGAAGACGCAACTTTCGAGCTTCTCGATGAAACGCTAACCCCGGCGCCAAGGGCTGACCACGGGAAGACCAGCTATATAAAAACCGGGCTGCCGATAAAGCCGGGTTATATCATCAGAAAGAGATTGTCCGCCTGTTAGCCTTTTCATGAGCCGCCACCCTTCCGGCGGATACTGCCTGTCATTGGGACAAATCTTACGCCGATGAGTGAGCGGGTGCGTATCCCCTGTCCCTCGCGTTCAACTACAACCAGCTCCTGGTAACCGTAAGGCGAACCGACCGGCAGAATCATCCTGCCGGCCGGCCGGAGGAGCGCGGCCAGCGTTTCGGGTATCCGCGGCGCCGCGGCGGTAATGATGATCCTGTCGAAAGATTTGGGCTCGCCTATCCCCGTGTAGCCGTCTCCCAGATAGCAAAAAACGTTGGAATAGCCGAGGGATTCAAGGAGCTGCTTTGCTCTTTTGTGGAGAACTTCGACGGTTTCGATGGTGTGCACCTCGCGCGCAAGATACGACAGAATCGCAGCCTGGTATCCCGAACCAGTCCCTATCTCGAGCACCGTCGAGCCGGCATCGACCGCCAGTTGTTCCGTCATATACGCCACGATATAGGGCTGTGAGATCGTCTGGCCGGCGCCGATGGGGATCGGGTGATCCTCGTACGCCTCGAACCGATGAGACCGGGGGACAAAAAGATGGCGGGGTACCGCCTCGAAAGCGCCGAGCACCTTCGCATCCCGGACGCCCCGGGCAGCTATCTGATCGGCCGTCATCCGGCGGCGTTCATCGGCGTGTTCGTCTATACCGTTTCGATCCATACCGATACCAGGCGGCTTTTTTCTTTCAGACGGTCGATCTGTTCGCGCACCATACCGGTTCGCGAACCTGCCCAGCCGGCAAAGACTCCGGGTGCCACCAGCGGTTCAAGCAACTCACCGGCACCGCCGACAGACCGTGCCAGCCCGCCGAGAATCCCCTCAAGCTCGCCGATACCACGGCGGAGCTCAGTCCTGGATAGCTCCGGCGAATAACCCAGCGACGGCGGCAAAGAAGACCGTTCGTTGGCGAGGCGGACGATCTCCCAGCAGCTGTCGATTCTCTCACAGAAACGAACAAACTCCTCCCGGAGTTTTGCCGACCGTTCCAGCTCTTCATGCGCCTGAACGTTCTTGGCCTTCACCGCCGGCATAAGGTCAAGATAGATCTCCACCGTCGGCGGGAGTCCGTGCTGGTCATCGCGGACAAAGTCATCAGGCCGCACGGCGAGGGTCGTGCATGCCGACGTCACGCCCGCCCGTCGTGATAGCGAGGGAGCAGCGACAATATGCAAACCATCGGCCGCCTCCAGAAGCCGCGGAAAAAGGTTATCGGCCAATTGTTCGACAGAGCCGTCATCCGGGAAGTTTCCCGGCAAAGGATCGAGATAGATTCCCGTCAGGTCCGGAAGCAAGGCGCGCAGGTCTTCAAGAAGATCACAGACGAACTTTGCGGCCCCGGGAGCGGCCGGGTTGAGAAAATCGGGGCCGGCCCCTCGGGAACGCAGGCTTCTGTATGCGGGATTGGACAAGAAGGTGCCCATCCCGCTCCCGAAGGGAAGTCGCGGCATCAATGTGAGCCCCGCATCCAAGGCGCGTTTATGAAACTCGACGACGGCATGCTCCGGGTACGCAAGTCTCGACCGGAACAAGGTCTCGCTCCAGGGAAACAGACCGCCCCAGTCCGTGATAACAGTCTGGTAGCCGAGCCGCCGGAACCACTCCACAAGCTCGAGGAGCCTTTCCGTCTTTGGGGGGAACATCCAGGGCGCAAAATAAAGAACCGCGCCGTCAAGCTTCATGGAGAAATCATACATTCCGATCCCGTAAACGGCAATAACAGCGGGCGGCGAAGGAAGGAAGATTCCGGCGCCCGGAACGTATTGACAAAGCGCCGCTTGGCAGGTAATTGAAGCAAGGCCCATACCGGCTTGAGGGAGGTCCCGTATGAACAATGACATTGAACAGTTGCGGAAGCTTGGTATTTCGCTTCCGGAGATACTGCTGCCGGCCGAATATATCGATCTTGAGAAGTGGCCGGTTGTGGCGTGCGATCAATACACTTCCGAGCCGGAGTACTGGGAAGAAGTATCAAAGATCGTCGGGAAAAGCCCCTCTACGCTGAACCTGATACTGCCGGAGTGCTACCTCGGCGAAGTGTCCGGTGACAAAAGAATAGCAGCCATTCAAAAGACCATGAAAGAATACCTCGATTCCGGTGTTTTTGTGAAAGCGCCGGAAGGTGCGCACCTGGTGGTTCGTCACTTGCCCGGAAAGCCCAGCCGAACGGGGCTGATCATCGCCATCGACCTCGAAAGCTACGACTACAACCGGGAATCGACTTCTCGCATCCGGCCAACCGAGGGCACCATCATATCGCGGATCCCGGCGCGCAAGCGTGTCCGGGCCGGTGCGGTCCTGGAAATTCCTCACGTAATGGTATTGCTCGATGATCCAGGGAAGACGGTCATCGAGCCGCTCGCCGCAGCAGCCTTTGGTACGGCACCGGTCTACTCGACGCCGCTGTTGAAAAACGGCGGCACCCTCGAAGCGTACAGGATAACGGCGCCGGACAAGCTGAAAAGCCTGGTGCGGGCCTTCCGCGCCATCGCCGACCCGGGTATCTTTCAGGCGCGGTACAATTCTAACAATCCGTTTTTTATTGCCATCGGCGACGGTAATCACTCCCTCGCGGCTGCAAAAGCCTATTGGGAAGATCTGAAGGCAGAGCTTCCGGAAGACCGGCTCGAAAATCATCCCGCACGCCATGCGATGGTTGAGGCGGTCAATATCTATGACGAAGGCATTTCCTTCGAGCCGATCCACCGGCTTTTCTTCGATATCGACCCCAAGCGGCTGCTTGCGCATTTCACCAAAACCGGCAAAACGCGGTTCATACCGGTCGACGGAGAATCCTCCCGCTTGAGAGAGCCCGGGGCCGGAGAAGTCGGCTTCTATTCGCCGGACACATCAGGGATGATCGAATTCGAAACCGGGAGCGGGTCCGAGACGACGGCTGCCGCCCAGGGAATCATCGACTCCTTCCTCTCGGCATCGGATTGCAGGATAGATTTCGTTCACGATTTGCCGAAGGCGCTTGAATTGGCACACCAACCCGGAAACGCGTGTTGTATCATGCCTAAAATAACGAAGGACGAGTTTTTCGGATTCATCGTCAAAAACGGGTGCTATCCGCGGAAAAGCTTTTCCATGGGCGAGTCCAACGAGAAGCGCTACTACATGGAAGCCCGGATTATCAGAGCCTGATGGTAACGGCGAAGAGCTGATCAGACTCAGGATCGGCAAGATAGCCGAGCACGAGAGATATCATGTTATTCCAGAAATGGAGCGCCATCATTCGCTGCAGCCCGTTTTCTCCGCGCACCACCCTGTCTGCGGCGTAAAAGCCAAAGGCGGCGGCGGCGAGGGTTTGCATCAACGTACCTTCCACGGTTACGCCGGGTACGATCATATTTGCCAGATGCGCAAAGGCGAAGCTCAGGGATGAGTGGACGGCGCCGCTCGCTTGGAGTACGTATCCGCGGTATGCCAGTTCTTCCCACGCGGCGTTGGCGGTGACAAGCGTTGCAGCGAGCAGGACCTGGAGCCCGAGGCCCGCGAAGGGACTGACGTCAAGCCCGAGAAACGCCACCTGCTCTTTGCGGAAATACTCCGCCATCTTACCGTACTCCTCGATTGAAAAGCCGGTGAGGGTTGATAGACCGATGACGGGAAGGACATCGATGTTGAACACATGGGAAGGCGTGAAAGGCGCCGCAAGAACCGCCCCCATGGATATCCGCTCGCGTGGCGGCGTAACCGCGGAGAAATCTCCCGGAAGGCCGTAGCGCACCCGGTAATCCGAGTGGACCGCGTAGCTGCTGTACGCGGCGAGGAGGCTGCCGTACAGCGAAAGACCGGTCCCGCCGAGCAGCATGAGCTTTGAAGCCACCGATAGCTCGTTCTTGAAACCGAACAGCCTCGTCTGCCCGTCGCGGTGCTCGATTTCCGTTGTTATGGTGTTGCCGTTCAGCAACACCGCCGCCGCGGTGAGCCCCGCACCCGCCATTTGAAGCGGCAACGCCAGGTAATAGACGCGGGCTTCCCGATCGTTACCAAGCATGCGCATTCCCAGACCCGGCAGGAGGGCATTCATGACCATCAACTCCCGGTACGGCGGCACTTCCGGTTCATCATGAGTCTCGTCACAGCAGGAATACCGGGGCAAAAGTAACAACAACAGCAGGAAAAGCGGCCTTCTTATCATTTGCACAACCCCAGCACTTCATCGGACAGCTCTGCGGCGCCGTGTCTCAAGATGGTGAATGGTTTTTCGGAGAGATCGATGATTGTTGAAGGTCTCTTCCCCGGCAGATCACCGCCGTCGACTATCATATCAACGTTGCCGCCGAAAGCAGCGGTTATATCGGCTATGCGCCACAGCGGTGTTTCGCCCGACCTATTCACACTCGTAGAGAACAACGGTCCCGTCCTCTTCAGTACATCGAGCAAGAAACTATCCGCCGGCACTCTGAAACCGGTCTTCCCGATCCCCGCTTTCAGGATGAGTGTCAACGGACCCGGCCAGAGAGCCAGAAGCGGGGCGGGAACTTCCGTGTCCGCCGCTGCAAGTACGGACTCAACGGTCGCGTGCAGCAGGATGAACGGTTTCTCCTCTCCCCTTCCTTTTATCTCCCGGATCCTGGTTTCGGTCCGGGGGGCACACCCGAGTATCCCGTAGATGGTGTCACAGGGAGCAATCGCTATGCCTTTTTCGTTCAGACACGAAGAAAGGAGGACAGCCGCGTTCGCGTCAGTACCCGCGATTATTGTGGCCATACTTTCTCCAGATACAGGAGCCTGCAAATAAGGCGATCGACAGGCAGAGCGCGAGAGCCCGCAGTACCGCCATATTTCTGTCCGCGGCGGTTATCCGCCGGACAAGCGTACCAAGGGTACGTGAGGCTTCCTCCTGGTGCACAGGGAGGATCACGGGTATCTGGCCGTCGCGGCGGTAGCCGAAGGTCCTTGCGCGGAGCTCAATAGCAGCCTCCTCGTAGAGCAGGGAGTCCCGTTCGAGGGCCAGTTCGTCGTTTATCTTCCGCAGATCCTCGATATTTTCAATGAGCCTGTCGCGGTGATTCTGCAACGTTTTCATCTGCCGGACACCCGCGTCTCCCCAGAAAAACATGAGGAGAGAGTTCAACAGAAGTCCCGCATAGAGAGCCAGCAGGAGTCTCGCGAGGGGTTTCATACTTCTATATACGGTTTTCCGTTGAGGAATCTTGAGATGTTACGGTATTCCACCTTTACCGGCGATGCATTATCTTATAAGCATGGCATTGCATTTTGCCGACAATTACAGTAGTGTGAACTATACGCTCAGGAGAAACTCATGGCTGCAGACTTTGACAGCAATCGGCAGGCCGACGATCTTGAAAACGATCCGCAAACCGACGTATCTGAAGACGATGAGCTTGAACAGTACGGTATATGGGTGAAAGTGGGTCCTGAAGATATCGAGCACGGCGGGTCCGAGGATGATTTCGGGCTTGAAAGCCTCTCCAACGAAGAAATCGATAGTGAGATCCTGCTCACCGAAGAGGAGGAGAATCTGCTCGGCAGTCTTGAGGACGGTACGACGGAAGGTGAAGCCCCGGTGGAAGAAACGCCTGTGGATCTGTCTGATGATCTGCAGATGGATGATGACCTTGGAGAGCTCTCCGATCTTGCTCTTGATGATTTTGACGATGGAACCACCGCCGAAACCGGTGGAGCGGAGATCGAGGAAACGGAACTGTCCGCCGAAGAAGAGCTTGGAAACCTGTCGGATCTCGAGCTTGAGGATGAGGTACCGGAGATCGGCCTTGACGGCGATCTTATCGAAATAGAACCCGATTTACAGATACCGGTTGCCGCCGGAGATGACGAATCCCCGCTTGAGCTCGATATCCCGGAAGAAGCTTCGCCCGGCGCAGATGAAGCCTTTGATGACTTGGATATTGAGGACCTCTCGGCGGATCTCGAATTAGATTCCCTCGAGGCCTCCCTGGAAACCGCCAACACCCCTGAAGAAGCCGCGGAAGAAGTATCCTTCGTTTCGATAGAGAAACCTGATCTTGAAAAGATCGAAAGCGAGCTCAAGTCAATAAAGGCCGAGCTTGAAAATCTCAAGAGTGAGCTATCCTTGCTCAAGCAGACCTCACGGCAGCCGGAAGAAACGGAGCAAGACGGCGCAGGTTTTCTCTCTGAAGATGAGGACGAAACCATTGCCCTCACCGGCGACGAGCTGGACAACATACTCAACACCGCCGACATAACCGAAGAAACTGTCGAAGAAACCGAAGCTCCTGAAGATCAGGATTTCATAGACTTTCCGGTTGAAGGTGCGGATGGCGAGGAAGAGACCGCCGGCGCCGCGGCGGACCTTCTTGTGGACAGAGAGGATATCATTTCACTCGACGAATCCGCGGAAGCGGATATCGAAGACCTGGATATTGAAGAGCCGGAGGCCGACGTCGCCGACGAAATGGAGACGATCGACCTCGACGAATCCGACGAATTGCTTGGAGAGATTCTGCCTGCTGAAGAAGAGCTTCTCGAGGAGGAAGCACCGTCGGAGGCCGAACCGTTTGATTTGGATCTCGAGCCGATTGAATTGGAGGAAGAGACCGGGGAAGCAGTACCGGAGTTGGAGGAACTGGATATCGAAGACGTAGAGATGTCTGCCGAACCGATGGCCGGACCGGATCTGGAACTCGAGGAGATTCTTGACGAAGAAGCAGGAGAAACGGAGGCCGAGGAACTTGAGCTTGATATCGACAGCGATATCGCGGAACTTTCGGACACCGAAGAGGAAATCGAAGAGCTCACCGTTGAAGTTGATGAAGAATTGGATGATGTTGATCTTGTTGAGCTCGAGGGAAGTGAAGAAGAGCCTGCGCTTTTCGAAGAGGCCCCGGAACTGGAACCCCACGAAACGAAGGCGTCAAAAGAAGACATTCCGGACAAGCTCAAACATGAGCTCCGGTCGGTGCTGAGTTACATGGACCACCTTCTCGAATCCCTCCCTGAAGAGAAGATACAGGAGTTCGCTCAGTCCGAGCATTTCGAGACCTACAAAAAGCTGTTTGAAGAGCTTGGATTGGAGCAATAATGGGCTTGCTTGATAAAGTGGCTGCACAATCGATTCCTTCAAAAAAAAAACGCCCGGTCCAAGCCAACCGCATACACAAAAACGCGAAACCTTCTCCGCGGCAGGTCTGAGAGAAGATCTCTTTTACCCAGTTCATCTGTTTGACGCCTGGAAAGATTTTTTCGTGCTTCAACATGCCGCAGTACTTGTCCTCGATGAGAACGAGTCACTTTTCATACCTGCAGCGTTCATCGGTTTCGACAGCACAACAAAAAGACGGCTACGTATTCCCAGGGAGATCGTGGATCAGCACGGTACTCTTGCAGCCGGCCAGTCTTTGAGTCTCACCGGCAAGGACAGAGCGTTTCTCGAACCCTTTTTCTCCGTTCGCGAGTACGGTTGCCTTGAGAGAATCGACCTTTCGGCCGTACTGCACGATAGTACCATTTACGCCGTCTTGCTGGCAGGCTGGCAGGAAGGGGAAAAACCCGCGCTGCCGTTCAAACTGCTTCCGGTTCCCGCCGAATACGGCGAGACTCTCTACCGGTGCCATTGCGCCAAAATGCAGGGGTTGGCGTCGCCGCCGTATTTCAGCGATAAATCACAGGCAACGGCCGGTCTGAAGCCTCTCGTTGATCGCTGCCGTGACGCCGGCCGTTCGCTTCAACTGTGTACCGTCAGCGTCACCAGGCTCTTGCAGGCAGTTCAGCCTTCTTCTCCAAGTGCCGATCTGTTCAAGTTTCGGGAAGATATCCGGCGCATCCTCTACTCCGCCGTCGCACCAGGAGGAATCTACTATGAGAAAGACAACGGCGAAACCATCCTCGGTTTCAGCACAACCTCGGTTCTGGATTGCGGGTTTCTGTCGCGGCATTTGATCTTGTCCATAAACGATTTCTTTCCGGCTCTGTCATTGCCCGATTCGATTGTCCGCACCTGCAAGTCCGTTCCATGCGGTGAGATACCCGTTTCTCCGCCATCCTTGTTCGACTGAACCACATGGTGAGGTTTGCAGAGTCAAAGAGCGGTTCACTCGCTGCAATAGCCAACGGTGCATATCTGAACTCCCGCTATGATCCGGTTGAGGAAGCCCGCAAGGTAGCGGCAAGCAAGCTCGGATCGGCGCACCCCAAAACGGTGATCATACTCGGTGAAACCCTCGGATACCTGACTGAAGCCGTGGCGGCCCACTCACCCGGCTGCAGGTGTGTACAGGTCTTTTACGACGGCGACTTGTACGAAAGATGCCCCGTGCGTACCGTGGCTGTCTGGCACCCGGCGGCCGGTCTGTCCCTTGATGGCTTTTTCAGACGGGTCATACACGAGCTCGAAATTGAAGACCTCACTTTTATCGAATGGGTGCCGTCGGCAAAGGCTTATCCGGTCGTCGCAGCAACAGCCCTCAACTCTCTCCGCCGTACAATCGCGATATGCAACGGAAACGTGAGCACCACCGCCGGCTTTGGGAAGAGATGGCTCCGTAACACGGTTCACAATTACCTTGCGGTCGACCGGATATCCGATACTTTGCCAAAGGCTGATCTGGTGGTTGTGGCTGCATCCGGCCCTTCGCTCCAAAACTCAATGAAAACGTTGCTGGAGAACCGGTCTACTTTCTTTCTCATCGCGCTTCCGTCTTCACTGATCGCGCTTGCGGAAAGCGGAATATGGCCGGACCTGCTTGTCATCACCGATCCGGGGTACTATTCGGGAGTGCACCTGGCTCCCGCTTCTCAGAGGAGCATAAACGCTGCCATGCCGTATACCGCCGTACGAGACACCGGCCGTTATGCCTCGCAGATTGTGCTTCTTAACCAGGGGACCTTCCTTGAAAACGCCCTTCTCAAAAGATCGGGAATTCCGCATCTCCAGGTCGGCCAGATTGGCACCGTTGCCGGCACCGCCCTGCTCCTTGCGGGGGCTATCGGGACAACCGTCGTGGTTACGGGGCTGGATCTCACGCACCGAGACATGCAGACGCATGTGAGACCGCATGCTTTCGACCGGTTGCTTGACTGCACGGGCAAACGCACGCTCCCCGTTCAAACGATAAAGTACCTCCGAGCCTTCGGAAACCGGCTCCGCTCCGATTCTGGGGGAGAAATCGGCGCGTACAACACCTACGCCGGATGGTTCACTTCCGCCGCTTTTCCGGGTCTTTCGCTCTACCGGCTTCTTCCGTCCCCGGTGTCGATCGACGGCATGAAACCCCTCGACGCAGAAGCGTTTACGATCCTCTGTGCGGCGAGGTCACGGCCGGAACCCTGGAGAAACGGCGACATCTTGCCGCCCGTGAAAAAAAAGAAAAGCCTGCTGCTGTCGATTCTAACCGAAGCGAGATCCGCCCTGCAAAAAGCCGAACCGGAGAACCCCAGGGAATACACAAAACCCACGCCTCTCAGTATGGTCTACATCGCGTCGGCACAGACTCTTCTCAAAGCGTTGAAGTCGGCCGACACCGGTGTTTTCGAAGAAGCGGTAGCGGGCGCCATCGGGCTGATCGACGAGCTCGCAGACTATGTGGACGCATGGCCGGCATAAAGAATCATTTTGAAGAAAACCTCGCTGCCCTCGGCCGCTATCACAGCGCATTAGCCGAGAGGCTGAAGAACACGGCGCCATCACGCTGTTTTGAAGTCCGGGAATCGAGATCACGGAAGCCTGTCCCTGTGCACCGTTCGGGCGTAACCACTGTACATATCAATTCCCCCTACGACCCGGAAAAGGAGGCGGAGCGTTTCGCAGCCGGCATCGATCCGTCGCCGTCCTACCTCCTTCTCGGCCTGGAAGCGGGGTACGCAGAGATTTCTCTTCTGAAACCTGACACCGAGCTGGTGGTTGTCGTCGATTACGACATCGGCTTCCTCCGTTTTCTTCTCGAGTACTTCGATTACAGACAACTGCTTCTGGATCCGCGCCTGCGTTTCGTCGTTGAGGGCTCGCCCGGTGTCGCCGCGATGGCGCTTCAGGGGGAATACCTTCCTCAATTCCACGGAGACCTTGTGGCGGTCCCCTGGCGACCGCGAGAGCGGATGAACGAGGGATTTTTCACGGAGCTCCGGTTGCTACTTCCCAAAGTCCTTCAGGACTCGGCAATCGACGTTTCTACGCAGAAGAAGTTCGGGCGCAGGTGGATGCGGAATATCGTCGCCAACTCCCTACCGGCCTCCCGCAACATGGTGAGCTCCTCTTCCACTTTGCACGGGCTTTCCTTCAACCGTGTGCACGTGACCGCCGCGGGTCCGTCGCTGGAGAAAGCCCTTCCCGCACTCGCCGCGTTGCAGGAGGAAGAGTGCCTGGTGGCGACGGACACATCGCTTCCTTTCCTGGTCTCCGCCGGGCTGGAGCCGGACTTTGTGGTTTCGGTGGACTGCCAGCACCACTCGTATCACCATTTTCTTGCAGGGATCCCGGGAAAATCCATCCTTGTCCTTGATTTAGCCTCTCCACCCGGGCTTTTCAGGTTCAAGAATCCGGTCATACCCGTGGCGGGAGGACATCCCTTCTCCCGATATGTCGACAGTCACTTCTTCCGGTTCATGCAGATCGATACATCCGGGGGAAATGTCACCCATGCGGCTGTTTCATTTGCAGACCGGCTGGGTGCTGGCTCGATTGTGCTGCACGGGGCGGATCTCTGTTATCCGGAGGGTAAACTCTACGCTCGAGGTACTTACCTGTACTCGCATTTCAGCGCTTGCGCGGGCAGAACGGCCGGTCTGGAGACTCAGACAGCGCGGATGCTGCTGGGACGGCGAGATATCGAGCGGCACATTAGCGAGGCAGGAGCGATTGTTTACGGTACGGGGCTCCTGGAATCCTACAGACAAAAACTGGCTGATCTTGCCGGCAATCTCAGGACGCGCGTCACGGTTGGACAGGGCAGAGAGCTCCAGCCGCCGGACAGTCTCGCAAGTGTGGTCCGCCGGGAGCCGCCGGCGGCAGGTCATGAAATACGGCAGCTGCAGAGCTGGGCGGACTTTTGCAGGAAGACGCTTGCCCTCCTGGATAATATTGAACTACCCGCCGGTCCCGTGCAAACCGTTCTGGCAAGCAAAGATCCCGCGACAAGAGAGTTGCTTTATGCCCTCATGCCGCTGGCCGCGTATTACATGGAGACCGACAAAAAGCAGCCGGGTTCAGGCCTGCTGGCGGCGGCGATTTCCGAAGCCCGTGTGCTGATCAGGGGTTCGCTTTCAAGGCACATAGACGACGGCGCCGTAACCGACGAATGATTCGGCCATATACCGATCGCGGCTCATCCTGTACCCCAGGAGTGTCCCCCTTTCCACCCCCGACTCAGCTGCGAACCCCGCCGCCGCTGCAGCCGCACCCGCAGAGCACGCCGAGCTGTGGCTTCCGGCGTGCCGCATTGCCCCGTTTCCGTCCAGTCGAAGCAGAAAATCGAGGAAGGGCTTATCGTTTTCTTCCCGCACCCATCGCGCGGCACCGTCTCCGGATCCCGCTGGAGTAAATCCGTACGAAGGGCCATAGTGGGTGAGATCGGTGGAACCGATAACGGCGATCTTCGTGTTGAGGCCCACGCTCAGGTATTTCAGCTTCCTTCCCACACTATCGGCTTCCCTGGTTGGAGAAACCCGCATATACACTATCTTTGCCGCGGGAAACAGGTATTTGACTATCGGAAGCTGTATCTCCACCGTATTGTCCGCCTTTCTGTCTTCATCAAAGTGAAAGGCGCCGGAAAGAGCTTCAATGAGCCGTCTGTTTCCTTCGATGGATCCGAGGGGGGTTTCGTACAGGTCCGCGGTGGAAATAAGCAGAGAGCGAACGGGCGGAAGGTGCCCGCCCACAACAACGACGGTATCAACGGCAGCATCCAGGCATCGGATTGCCGAAAAGGCCAGCTCACCTGAGAAATCCCAGCCTGCGTGAGGGACCACGCAGGCCACCGCACCTGAGCAGCCCGGCCGGGAGGATCGTTCCCATTCCTCCAGCACGGCGCGCGTTTCCTTCGCGCTCTGGGGATACCAGCCAGCAGGCAGCGCTCTTTTCCGTACTGTGCTCATGGAGGGACCTCCGGCTTTTTGTCCTGTACAAATTACAGGCGTTCAACTTATAATCAAGCCTATGAATAAAAGGCTCATCACGGCGTACTCCGTGTTCAGTTTTCTGGTGTTTCTATTTCTAATTGTATGGTTTGTCTTTCGCACTATCAACACGAGAACCGACAACCTCCTCTCGGCGCGCAAAGATCTCGAAAATATATCCAGAACGGTCACTTCCTCATATCTGACCGCCGGCTCATTCACCTCGCCGTACTTCTCCGAAACAGTGTTGAAGTCGATCGGTGATGATGAACATCTCAAGGCCCTTGTCATCTCAACGGATCAGGGAAGACTCGAGTTCGCTTACGCGGTGGAGAGCCGTTATCTGCCGGGAACCCTGGATTTTAAAGCCCTGCTTACCTTTCCGGTTTCCTTTTCCTTTAACCCAATAACCGAGGAAGCCGTGTTCACTTCATCGGTCGTACCGTCGGGCAAAGATATCCGTTTAGACGCTGTCTACGGTATTTTCGAAAGAAGCGAGGTATTCCCGGTCGTAAGAGAGCTCCTGATTGGCCTCCTTTCGTTCCTGCTGGTTACCGCAATCGCCATCATTGTGCAACCACACCTTTATGCGAAACATGGAACCGCCGCAGCCGCGCCCGGCAGGCAAAGGGCAACGAAGGACCGGGCGGCGCCGGAAGAGGATGCGTTTGGCGGAAGCGATGCTTTGGAAGCGGATGCCGACCCTTCCGGCGGACTGTATTCACCCTCCTCGGCGTTAGGCTTTGAACAGCATCTCGAAGAGCGGCTCAGTGCTGAGCTCAAACGTGCGGCATCTTTCGACCAGGACCTGGTGCTTCTGCTCGGGTGCGTGAACGGCCTTGAACGTGCCGATCCCTTCTATGCGGAGCTCTCCCGGATGGCGAGAGAGTTCTTCAATTTCCAGGATCTCTGCTTCGAATATGGAAACAGCGGGATCGGTATTATCATTCCAAACGTCGATATCGATCAGGGAATTCAGCGGGTAGAGGAGTTCAAGGATCGTGTCGACAAGCGCATCGGCGAAGAAACCGATTCCCGGAAGCTGTTTATTGGTTTGAGCGCGCGCAACGGTCGATTGATCAGCGGAAACCGAATAATCCGCGAGGCGGAAAGCGCGTTGCGAAGAGCGGAGCACGAGTCTGCAGGTATCATGGCCTTCAGGGTCGACCCGGAGAAATACCGAGATTATATCGCCTCGAGGAAATCATCGATGAGACGGTAATCCCGTTATTCATCGTACAGGATAGGAAGCGTCTGCCTGTCACGAGTCAGGAAGGAATCCGGAAACACCGATTGCGCGTCCTTCAGCAGCGTCTTCAGCTCCCGCTCGGTATACCTCGGGCTGTAATGAATAAGCCCGAGTTTTTTTACGCCTCCGGCGTCACGGGCAATGATGCCCGCCTGCCGTGCGGTCAGGTGTTTCTTTTCAGCGGCGCTCTCTTCGAGCTCATCCGAAAACATACCTTCGCAGATCAACAGGTCTGAATCGCTGACCGCCGGGGCGATCGTGTCCAGGTACGACGTATCCGTCACGTAACTGAACTTCCTCCCCGAACGCGGCGTCCCGAGCACCTCCGAGGGATAAACTTCCCTCCCCTCCGGCGACACCACCGTTTCCCCGCCTTGCAGCCTTGCCCAGAGAGGCCCCTCGGGAACGCCAAGCTCGCGTGCCTTCTGGGGATAGAAAACACCCGGCCGGCCTCTCTCCTCGAGGCAGTAACCGTAACACGGTTTGGAATGGTCCAAGGGGAACGCCCGCACGGCAAAGTCCTCCTCCTCATAGACAATTCCCGGTTGTTCGATTTCCTGCACAACAATACGGTAGTTGATATACATATCAAGCACGTTCCTGCTGGCATTGATGTAACTCTTGATTTTGGGCGGGCCGATGATGTAGAGAGGTTCTTCTCTATCCACTTGTGAAGAGAGCATCAGCATGCCCGGCAGCCCGGTCACGTGGTCCGCATGGGTATGAGAAATAAAAATGACCGAAATTTTCTTCCACCGCAGGTTCAACCGTCTCAATGAAACCTGCGTTCCTTCACCGCAATCGAAGAGAAAGAGACTCCCCTCCCGGCGGAGAAGTACCGAGGTTAGATGCCTGCCGGGCAGCGGCATCATACCTCCGCAGCCGAGCACAAATGCTTCCAGATTCATCGATTATACTTGCCTGGACTGCCGGAACAGCTTTAGCGGATAACGCCGGCGGGCTCTTCTTTCTTGGAAGGTTTCTTCACTTGAAAGACGAGCTTTCCCTTTCGCGCGGATACAGAGACCATGCTTCCTGCCGGACATTTTCCTTTCAATATGTTCATGGACAGCGGATCCTCGAGCTCCCGCTGAATGGCGCGCCTCAACGGACGGGCACCGAACTTCGCATCAAACCCCTTGTCGATGAGGTATTCTTTTGCGCTTTTCTTCACGTCTATCGCGATGTTCATTTCAAGAAGGCGGAGCCGCACTTCGTCTACCATGATTCCAAGGATCCGCATCACTTCCTTTCTATCGAGGCTGTGAAATACGACAATCTCGTCCACCCGGTTCAGAAACTCCGGCCTGAAGATCCTTTTCAATTCACCCAAAGCGGAGGAACGTATCTCCCCGTAAGTCATCAGTCCTTCATCCGATCTGAATCCCAACGCCGAATCCCTTGATATTTCCCTGGCGCCGGCGTTGGAAGTCATGATGACCACGGTGTTCCTGAAGGACACATGGTGACCCAGATTGTCCTGCAATTCTCCTTCCTCAAGAACTTGCAGGAGGATATTGAAAACATCCGGATGGGCTTTTTCAATCTCGTCAAGAAGAACCACGCTGTAGGGTCTCCGTCTTATCTTTTCGGTCAGCACTCCTCCCTCTTCATATCCCACATATCCGGGGGGAGCTCCAACGAGTCTCGAGACCGTATGTTTTTCCATGAAATCCGACATGTCGAGGCGGATAAGCGCGTCCTGGTTACCAAAGAGAAACTCGGTAAGCGTCTTCGCCAGCTCGGTTTTGCCCACGCCCGTCGGGCCAAGAAATATGAATGACCCCATGGGCCGTTGCGGAGAGCTCAAACCGGTTCTCGATCTCCGGATCGCTGCCGCTATCGCTGTAATGGCGTCATGCTGTCCCACGATCCGCTCATGAAGTTGATTCTCAATTCTCAAGAGTTTTTCGGATTCCGTCTCGACGATACGCGAAAGCGGTATCCCGGTAATGGCGGATATGATCTCGTGGATATCCTCTTCAGTGACTACGTTTTTTTCCAGCCGCAGGTCGCGCTGCCACTCCTTTTTTGCGGTTTCAACCTGCTCTTTCAGGCGATGTATCGTGTCCCGGACCTCAATAGCTTTCTCAAAATTCTGAGTGTTCACCAGCGACATCTTCTCATTGGTGAGCAGCTCGATCTGCTTTTCCAGATCGCCAAGCTCGACGGGTGGTACACTGTTTTCTATGCGCTTCGTAGAACCCGCCTCATCGATAAGATCAATCGCCTTGTCCGGCAGAAATCTGTCGGTCACGTATCTGTTCGAGAGCCGTGCCGCTTGAGTAATCGCCTCATCAGTATACGTGACGTTGTGGTGCTCCTCGTAATTGGCTTTGATCCCTTTCAAAATCTCGATGGTTTCCTCAACCGAGGGCTCACCCACGTAAATCGGCTGAAAACGGCGCTCCAATGCGGCGTCCTTTTCAATGTATTTCTTGTATTCGTTCAGCGTGGTTGCGCCGATGCACTGAAGCTCACCCCGGGATAGCGCCGGCTTGAGCATATTCGAGGCATCGATCGCCCCCTCGGCACCCCCGGCCCCGATAATCGTATGAAGCTCGTCGATAAACAAGATGACGTTTCCCGCCGCGATTATTTCCTTCATCACACGCTTCAGACGTTCCTCAAACTCACCACGGTACTTTGTGCCCGCAATCAAGGAGGCGAGGTCCAGAGTCAATACCCGCTTTCCGGTAAGCACTTCGGGCGCCGAGCCGTCTACTATCTTCTGGGCAAGCCCTTCGACAATCGCGGTCTTCCCGACACCCGGCTCACCAATGAGCACCGGGTTGTTTTTGGTTCTGCGGGCGAGTATCTGAATGACCCTGCGGATCTCCCTCACTCTCCCAATAACCGGATCGAGCTTCCCCTGGGCCGCGTAATCGGTCAGTTCCCTTGCAAACTCGTCCAGCGTGGGTGTCGATTTCTTCCCGGCGGGCTGCTGCTTTCTTTTCTGCGTCTGCTGTACGATTCCCTTTTTCCTTGTTTCCCCTTTGCCGCTCAGCTCGGCAATGGCTCCGCGCAGCTTTTCAATAGTGACGGAGTTTTTGTTTAAGTAACGCGATACGACGCTTCCCTCTTCTTTGGCAGCGGCGAGGAGCAGATGCTCGGTCCCGATGTATTCATGTCCAAGATTTTTGGCCTCAAGAGTGGATTCATCGAGGAGCTTCTTGCCGCGTTTTGAAGCCGGTACGTCCCCCAGTATGAAACCCGAGTGCTTTTTCGGTATGTTTTTTTCAATTTCAAGCTGCATTTCGACCGGATCAATGTTGAGCTTCTGTATCGCCTTGTATCCGAGACCTTCTCCGTCCTTCAGCAGAGCAAGTATGACGTGTTCAGGAAGCAGCTGATCCGAATGAAACCTCTTTGCCTCTTCCTGTGCGAAAATAGTCAATATTCGCTGCGCCCGTTGTGTCAGGCCCTTAAACATGCATTCCTCCCATTTACAGCCACCGGTGCAGGGCGTTTCGTGTAATTTCAGCCCTGGCATGGTCTACGGTCTTAGTATCGGCACCCGCCTCCTTTCCGTCTATCAAATACTGAACATGTGCTTTCTGCGTCAGAAAAAGCATCGCCGTTATTCTCTCAAGCGGGGCCGAAATGATGCCGGATTCGACTCCAAACCGCACGTTTGAAATCAGGCCTATAGCCTCTGATGAACTCAGTAATCTGCAATGCCGCAAGACACCCAGAGAGCGCATTATTTCATCTTCCACCTCATAATACTGCTTCTCTAAGAGTTCTTCTCGCGCTTTCCTCTCATAATGTACCAATTGAGACGCTACAGCATCAAGCTTTTCGATTAAATCTTTTTCTGAGAAACCCAACCCAAGCTGGTTGGAGACCTGGTAGAGGTCGCCCAAAGAACTTTCATCATCCGAAAAAAAACCCTTGACCGTCATGCCCACCTGCACAACGGCCTTCATCGCTTTTTCGATAATCGCCGTTCTGCCAAGCGCGGGGAGGTGGAGCATCACAGAGACCCGCAGACCCGTACCGGCGTTTGCAACCTCGGCACTCAGATATCCCCACTCGATGGATACGGCAAAATCCAGCATTTTCTCCAGCTCTATGTCAAGCTCATTGAGAGTCTGCCAACAGGTGTGCAGGTCAAAACCGCCCTTGATACACGACAGGCGTAAATGGTCTATCTCGTTGATCATCCCGGAAACGTGCTCACCACGGTCAACCACCACGGCTTTGTGATTATGAAGCGAAAACTGTTGCGTAATATAGTTGCGTTCCATCATCATCCGGCGCTTGACCGGTGTCAGATCACCTATCAACGTCGATTCGAAGCCGTAAGACGGGGCTATTTTCTGAAAGGCCGACAGGATGTCCGATTGGACCTCGTTTTCCTCATCGCTCTTGAGGAATAGCGGAAACCGGTGTTTAGCAATATTGCGCGAAAGCCTCGCTCTGCTTGAAACTATCACGTCGTAAGAATCGCCGGTTTCCTGGAACCAGCCGTCGGTAGTCTCTATGTCACGGAACTCCACCATCTATCTAAGAGTCGCCCCCCTTTTCGAGCGAACGTATCTGATCACGGATAACCGCCGCTGCTTCGTAATCCTCTCTGCTTACCGCGTCATCAAGCCGGGTTTTGAGCCGTTCCCTGTCCACAAGCAGTTCCTTGTACGTGACGAGTTTTTGCGGCAGCTTACCGCGATGCCACATCATGCCTGAAAGCCGTTTATGAATACTTCGTATCTGTGAAGCGAAACTTGTATAACAATCCGGGCAACCGAGCCGGCCATCCTTCTTGAAATCCGCAACACTCATCCCGCAGGTTGGGCATTCCGTCGCCTCCTCGGTTCCTTCGCCGCGTTTCAAGTCAAGGAGCCCGGTGAGCAACTGCGTAAGCGACAGATCGACCTTATCGCTCCGCCTTGAGATACCTTTCTCATGGGCGCAGGTCTCGCAAAGGTGGATATCGATAGTCTCGTTGCCGATGGCCTGGTGAATATGTACCAGCGCTTCCCTTTTGCCGCATAACTCGCACAACATGTTTCGCGCTCCTCGATTGAATCTTATATCCTATTCGGGAAAAAAAGCAACGCTCGAAACCCCGGGCCGGCCTAATGCCTGCGAAGGATCTCTACGGGATGAAGTTTTGCGGCGCGCCTGGCGGGCACGACTGAAGCAAGAAGGGCTACCGAAATACTCAAGGCCGCCGTGTATAACAGCTCTCTCAAGTTGAGATCCACCGGTATTTCATTCAGATAAAAGGACGAGCCCAGTATTTCAAGCGGCTTATACTCAACCTGACCCCGGGCCGATACGATAAGCAGCGCGCTGTAACGGACCCATGAGAGGATCTTCTCGATACCCGTGATCAACCCATTGATGTGAACTGCGGCCAGGATGCCGAAAAGCAATCCAAAGACGGTTGCCACTACACCGGTCGCCAAACCAAGAAACAGGAATCCTGCCGAGAGATCCCGCCCCCTGACACCTGCGCTCCTTAAGATCGCGATGTCATGTTCTTTTTCCATCACAAGCATCACAAGGCTTCCCGAGATGTTGACGCCGGCAACAACAACGATGACGCCCATTATCAGGAGCAGCAGGTTCTTTGTCGTTTCAAAAGTACTGTACATCGCCTCTTCAAGCTGATACCAGGTAAAGACGTACCAGCCGCTGCCGAGGACGTCTTGAAGCTCCCGTTTTGTAGTCTCCAGATGCCCGAACGGATCATTCACTTTCATGGCCAGGATCCCTGACCCATCCTCGGTGAAAAGCCGCTCACCCCGGGCAGAAGAGATCAATACGGCCGTCTCATCAAGATCGTGATAACCCGTCGTGAATACGCCGGTTACACGCATCAATGATTGCCGCAATACGTATTTGCCACTGCTGGTGCTCCTGGCGGTGAGGAGACGCATGGCATCTCCGGTCACAACGCCCAATTCGCGCGCTATCGGCTCGCTTATCAGCAGAGAGTCCTCTTCCTCGAGGTCAAATCTGCCCTCAACGATCTCGAGGTACCGCCTGAAGCCGGCGTCTTCCCGGACGATCGCGGCCGGCAATGCCTGTACAGATACACCCGTTCTGCCGCTAGCCGACTGCAAGAGTCCCAAACCGTAGCGAATTTCATGGACCCCTGTGACTCCCGAAACGGTCCGCGCGCGATTTGCGGCAGCAGTGAGCTCACCGGGATCCATGGCAGCGAAGCTCCGCGCCTGAAGATGGAAAGAACCGACTTCGATATATCGCTCCGATATCCCCCTGATAAGCCCACCGGAAACCTGAATGACTACAACCATCGGAATAATCGCAAGCGCGATACCCGCCACAGCGCCGCGTATGCGTTTGTAGCTCCTTTCGGCGGATTTTGAGGAGAGCTGGCGTATGCCGAAGAAAAGCGCCGGGCGGATCATCGTTCTACCAGCATCCCGTCGTGGAGAAGGTATCTGAAGTTGCCCCGTTTCGCCAGGTTTGCATCATGGGTGACCAGAACGAGGGTCTTCCCGAAGGTCTCAGCGAGGGAGAAGATAAGCTCCTCAACCGCATCGGAGTTTTTTTCATCGAGATTACCCGTCGGCTCATCAGCGAGGAGTATGTCAGGTTCGTTGATCAGGGCACGTGCCACCGCGACGCGCTGCCTTTCGCCGCCGGAAAGCTGGTGCGGATAGTGGCGCAGACGTTCGGCCATCCGCACGCTGCGAAGCAGTTCCTCGGCGCGGCGCTCGGCGAGTTTTCTCGGCGTTCCGGTCATATACGCCGGCAGCATTACGTTCTCTACCGCGTCAAAATCGGAGATCAGATAGTGAAACTGAAAGACAAAACCAACTGAGCGGCTTCTGAAAACGGAGAGCTTGTCCTCGCTCAAGGCTGTCACGTCGCTGCCCTTTACAATGACGCGCCCTTCATCAGGCTTGTCGAGACCGCCTATGAGATTCAACAGCGTAGACTTGCCCGAACCGCTTTCCCCGAGAATCACCGAGGTCACGCCGGCCGGTGAGGAGAAGTTCAGCCCTTTCAGAATCGGGAGACGCTCGGGCCCGTTGCTGTAGGTTTTGACGACACCCGAAAGCTCGAGAATCGGATCATTCATACCGTAATACCCTCGCAGGTTCTATTTCAGATATTCGTTTCGAGGCAAAATGAGCCGCCGCGAGAGATGAATACACACCAAAAGAGAAAATGCCGGCCACCTCGAGGTAGAGGATCCGTATCGGGACCTCCGTCAGATAGAAGTAAACCGGGGAAAAGAAGGCGACCTGCGGCGAAGCCGCCGTGGATGAAAGCGTACGCGACACCCAGCCCAGTATCCCGTTCAGTACCGTTTCTATGAATCCGAAAACGTTGTTGATGTTCGCGGCGAGAAGCAACCCTACAACTATCCCGGCCGCCGCGCCGGCGGCGCCGATGATACCGCCGTTGAGGATAAAGACTCGACGCACATCTCGAGGTCTGGCTCCAAGCGCCCGCAGAACGGCAATCTGTTCTCGTTTCTCGAAGATCGCCCGTTTGAGTGAGTGATAGGTATTGAATCCGGTTACCAGAAATATGAGCGATAGAAGAAGGATCATCACCAGTTTTTCCGTCCTCAAGGCGCCAAAGAAAGACTTGTTGTAGTTCCTCCAGGTGACGGTTTCATGAGGTAGCCCGGCGAGCAACTCCTCGATCTGGTTCAATCCCCTGTCCAGGGCGTTCCGATTATCGAGCTTCACACCGTAGAGATACTGGTACCCTCCTCCCCCCAGACGCTCGACCGCCGCCAGCGGAACAACCGCCATAGAGCGGTCATACTGGTAGTATCCGCAGTCAAATATTCCGGTCACCGTAAAATCGATCGTTTCCGGCGCGAAACTGCCTGCCTGACCCGAGAGCGTGAGAAGCGAGACCGTTGAACCGGGTCCGGCGGCAATGCTCGACGCGAGCTCCCTTCCCAGTACTATCCCGTCGGATATCGATGGGTCAATCGAACCTGCCACGATGTTGAGTTGTTTGATGAAACCGGCATCCCTAACAGAAATATCCAAAGGCACACCGCGGACGCGGCAGGACTGCAGACCGGAGAGCTCACCGTGAATAAGAGTCTGCGTTTCCTCGATCCTCACGATTGAGCGTACGCCCCTTGTTTCCTCTACAGCTTTCATGGTCCGGGCCGAAAGGAAATCGGGTGTGCTTATCCGGATATGATAGGAGCTGATCCCAAGGATATCTTCGATAAAACCAAGCTGAAAACCGTTCATGACCGCCAACACGACGACAAGTGCTGCGACGCCCACGGCAATGCCGCCGCTTGAAAGAAAGGCCGTGGCGAATCCTCGGGTCGCGCGTCTGTTTTTGAGAAATTTCGATGCGGTGAACAACACCCATGAGATTTTCACCGTTGCGCGGCCTCTCCCTCAATGAACACTTCGCTTTCTTTTCTTCCGTCCTTGAAATACACGCGCAAAGAGGGCACACCGTCCCGGTAGATCTCTTCGTAGTATTCATTCTCGCCGGTATGCTCTATCACTTTGATAACCCAGGTGTTCCGCATGAGAGTCTCACGCACAACCACCCCTTTGTCATCGTATTCATACACCCAATCTTCCTTGGCGGAGCGGGTAATCCGGGTTTTCTGCGTCACATTCTCCCCTTCATAATCGTATCTGAGGTGTTCAAGCAGATCCTCCGCCGTTTCGATGCGTTCGATTTTGACGCGGTCCTCCTCGTCGTAATACCGCGTTGTCGTCGTCCCGAGCACCGAGTCCTCCACTACGATTTCCTTCTTCCCGTCCAGGATTTTTATCTCCTCGGCCAGAAGCAGTTTGAGCCCCTCCCATGTCTCTTCAGCGAGTTTCTCCCCCCCATGGTAGCGGAACAAGACACCCTCGTCGTCGCCGCCGTGCCACTCCTCAACCAGTTCGCCGGCGGAGTAGATGAACGCGCTTTCTTTTTGCCCTTCACCGGAAATCCGTTTGACCCGCCGCAACCTCCCGGCGGCGGAACGTTCGTAGGAATCCGTATAGATAAGGTCGCCGGCTCCGTCAAACGCCCGTACTTCCTTGAGAAATCCATCGGAGTAGTCATAGATCCTCTTCTCAGCAATTTCGCCGGCTTCGTAGAGCACCTCTTCCACAAGCGCGCCGGCATCGTACTGCCTGCTTGCCTCCAATACGCCGTCCGCGTAGACAAGCTCCGATTCGAGCTTACCTTCGCCGTATTGAAGCTCCCACCGTTTGTGCTCGGCCTCATCCTTCAGAAGGGTTTGTATGACGAGGCTGCCCTGGTCTTCAACCTCGAGGACATAAACGAACTCATCTGTCCGGTACGCAGGTATCTCGCGGATAGGCATGCCAAGTGCGTTTGATTCATAGTATCTTTGAGCCCAGAGGCAGGCGCATACAGAGAAAAGACTCACGAGCATTGCCTGTTTTTTCATCATGTTCCCAACAGGTCGTTCAGGAATTCCCCCGGATTGAAAGGTTCTATATCATCGGGGGTCTCGCCGGTACCGAGAAAAGAAACCGGTATGCTGAGCTGGCGTGATATGGCGATAACGATTCCCCCTTTTGAAGTGCTGTCGTACTTGGCCAGCAGGACCGAATCAAGACCGAGCGCCTCGTGAAAAACCTCGGCCTGCCTGAGCCCGTTCTGACCGGTGTTGGCGTCAATGACGAGCATCTTGTGGTAACACTCCCGATCAACCCTTGAGGCGGCGATCTTGTCGATCTTCTGCAGCTCGCTGACCAGGTGCTGCTTGTTGTGCATCCTGCCTGCCGTATCGGCTATAACCAGCCGGACGCCCCTGCTCGCGGCGCTTGCGAGCGAGTCGTATATGACGGCCCCGGGATCCGATCCCCGTTCCTGTCTTACAACCTTGAGCCCGAGCCGGTCGCCGTGGGTCTGCAGCTGCTCTACCGCGGCAGCCCGGAAGGTGTCCGCCGCGCTCAGGATGATGTTGTCCATCCCAACGGTCTTTCCGAAATAGCGCGCGAGCTTGGCGATGGATGTCGTTTTCCCGACACCGTTCACCCCCAACACCAGGATGAAATTCAGCCTGCCGGGTTTTATGTCGATTTCCGCGGCGCTCAGATGAGTCCCGAGCAGCGTCTTAAGCCGCTCACGAACTGTCTCGCTCGAGCCTGCACGGCCGGCTCCTTTCAGCTCATCGATGATATCCATGGCCAATGCGGCGCCCACATCGCCTTCAATAAGGATTTCCTCCAATTCATCGAAAAACGCATCGTCTGTTTTCCGCGCATTGAACAGTCGCGCGATCTTTTTGCCGAAAATTGAGCTTTTCACTGTTGCCCCCGGATCAGTAGGTAGTAAGCTGCACGCGATCGATATACTCGAGAAGCTCTCTGGTGGCGTCGATGAATAGCGCCACCGAAACAAAGGCGGTTGCCACATACGCGCTTAGGGAAAGTTGCCTGAGCTCAAACAATCTGTATACCTCGTCGAGGTTGCGCTGATAAGGCGGAAGCTGTGCCTCCGTCATGTAGCTCTGGGTAAGTGTATTCGTGAAGTCAAAAAAGTACACCGGCAGCGGAACAGAGAGAATAAACGCAGCAAGAACCTTGTAAAAGCCCTCGCGCTCATCCTTGATTACGGTGCGGCGGTCGAGTACGTCGGGCATGAGTGTTATCTCAAGCGAATCGGCATTTCCCGGAATTCCAGGGACAAGAGCGTCCTGATATCCCTCTTTCCTCAGGGTACCTTGCAGATCGACAAGATCACCGTGCACATCGACAGGGGTCGTGCCGTACCACTGGGAGCGGGCATACAAACCTGCCCCGCTCGGTGCCGACGACAGGGTGACCGTCCGCGGGACCTCGGGTACCAACTCCGCGGAGAGAAACGCCGTCTCCCCGGCCGAGATGAGGAAAGTCTCCTCGTATTCGCCGTATCCTACGGCCTTCACCACAACGGTGTGTTCTCCGGTTTCCAGGTAGTTGAGGGTGACCTCGCCTATTCCCTTGAACTGACCGTCGACATAAACTTCAGCGGATTCTTCAGAGGCGGTAATCGTGATGTCCGCCCAGTCACGGCCGAGCACGGCCCCGGCGAGCGAATCAAAAACGGTTTGCGAACCCTCCGCCAGGCGTTCCCGAGAGAAAGCCGTTTTCAACACATTTCGCTCTCCCGAGGCATCGAAGTAAAGATAAACATCGACAAAAAGATATGATTCGATCTCCTCAATGGTCCCAAAAACCAGAAGATCAAGATTGTATTTTTGGGCGTATCCCGCGACAGATCCGGTTACCGCGGGCAGCAGCGGACTTTCCGCGGCCGAGGCCAGCTCAACCGGCTTCTTTTCCGCAATGCCGATATCCTCCGGATCGAGACCATCCAGCTTTTTTATGCTCTCCAAAAGCTCGTCTGCCCGTTTCCCACCGGCGCTTTCGGATGACAACTTCCCGCTTATTATCTCCGTATCGCGGGATGCGAGCGCCGCGTCTCGCAGCTTGAGCAGCCTGTCGCGTTCACGCGCTACGATGAGCAGGCGGTAGGCGAGCATCTCTTCATCAGTGTAACGGTGCTCATCAAGCCGGCCCAGAATCTCACGAAGGAGCAGCGGATAGCTCGCGCGGAGATAGGCGTTCTCGGGAGTCAGCCCCTCTGCGGTGAACGTGGCAACCCCAACGCGCCAGGTGCTTCGCGGATCGCTCAAACCGGTTTTGCCAAAGACGGCGCCGCAGCCCAGGAGCAGGGCCATACACAGCGCCGCCGCTCCGATACGCAGTCTCATCTTCCCGCCGCGGCCTTCCGTACCGCGTTGACAATCCGTTCCCGCCGGAAGGGTTTCACCACAAAATCACGGGCTCCCAGCTGAATCGCCCGGATGACGTACCGCTGTTGTCCGAGGGCCAATGGGCACTCTGAGATAGGGGATAAGGCACATGACATACTGAAGGATATGGACTTCTCGTTGTGGTATCATGCTGACACGCACATGTTCAGCTGGGGCGCAACCGAGGATCCTCAGGGAGGAGGATCTTGTGACTACTATTCCAACGAGAACAGGATAATCAATTTTGTCGCGCGAGCAACTGGGAGCTTAGATGAATCAGAGTTTGAGCTAAGCCTTGCCGCCTTGAAGCAAGGTGCGGGCAATTATGGCAATATCACTGTGGACAAGGTCAACTGGGATGGCTCGTATTTCACTTATGCAAGCCCTGCGCTTTTCATAAGGGAGATGGCTACAC
>JAFGHN010000273.1 GCA_016930115.1 Spirochaetales bacterium
AGGCTCCGTCCAGGTTGAATACAACTCCTGGTCCGCCGCCAACCGCTGTGCAATCTCATCAACTATCCGGTAGAGATCTTCATCCAGGGCATCGACGTGCGCGTATCCGTTGTCGATTGCATCTTCCTGAACGGCTATGATGCGCGCCAAAGCCTGGGAAGGAGTCAACCCCGCGATGCTGTCCGATGCCGCAATGACGCCCAGGGTCTGGACGGTGAAATAGATGGACGGTAATTCCGTCCAGGCGGTCCCGTGTCCGGAACGCGCGACGACAGACCACCCTTCGTTGCCTTCTCTGAAGCTCAGCCCGTACCCGGGCGGCTCCTTGATGATCACATACCTTCTGCTCCAGGCCCTGCCGCGGCCCAATTCCGCAAGAGCCTGATAGAGGGTCTTTACAAATTCCAGAAGCAGATGGGAAAGGTAGACGTTCTCCTGGAGCTTATCGCGGAGGAACCGCCGCGATTCGGCGACCGAGGTGAAAAGCTCGTCACGGATACCGGAAAAGACGGCCTCAGGGTCCTGCAGCGCACCCGAAACCATACTGGTGAGCAGGTTATCGTTGGGGAAAAGCACGAAGCACCGGTACTCATCAAAGCTGAGGGAGATAAGCCGGTTTATCTCCCTGTCAACGGCGTCAATATCAATATTTCTTTCGAACTTTCCAAGAGTGCTTTTGACAGTGTAAATAGACGGCCCGTGGTGTTCACTCATCTTCCGCTCTGTCAATTATAATGGCATTAGCCGCAATTGCATAGGTACGGAAATTCCCGCTCAATAGTTCTCTACGATGACTATCTCCCGGAATCCCTCGTTTTCGGTCGGCAATTCCAGAGCGGCCGCCAGATTCGTGACGGCGAGGCCTGGAACGGAATCCGCCTGCTGCGCGTTCCTCTCGAGACAGAGTTTGACCGGCGTGTTGAGAAAAACAACGCCGATACTGCAGTGCATCCGCTGGGCTAAGCTGACATACGCCTGGCGTGACGATCTGGTGACGCTTGTATTGTCAACAAGCAGTCTCTGCCTGGCCTGAAGAAGATGCTCAATCGTTTTTCTTTCGACGTGTTTGACAAGGAATTCGTCCGTTTCGTTAAACTTGTCTTCAGACCACGTTCTACCGAAATTCAGCATCTCGTAGAGGTGTCTGCGGATTTCCTTGCGATTAATCCGTCTCCTGTCGGTGTCCTGGAAATATTTCTTGGAGAAATGGGATTTGCCCGACCCGGGCAAACCGCAGACAAGTATGATATTCAGCGAGTCAAGACGGGCCCTGTCCATTATGCGTTCCTCCCCACTAGTATCGTCGCGACAACGCAAAAAAAAGCGACAAATATATGCAATTAATTTGATTTCTCATCCGGGCGTGGCCGGCGGTTCGCAACGCGGGGATCATGGCCCGGGCCCGGCGCCCGGGGATCATGTTGATAGCCCGGCGAAATTCGTTATACTGGAAAAAGAGGTCGATTGTGGCAAAAGAGAGGAGCTCGTTACACATCGGTTTTGTCTCGACGCGCTTTGCGGGTACCGACGGCGTTACGCTGGAATCCGCAAAGTGGGCAAAGATATTTGAAAACTTTGGACACAGATGTTACTGGTACGCCGGTGTTGCCGAGAAACCTGCAGATTGTTCGATGACGGTCCCGGAGGCATTTTTCAACGAGCCGCGTAACCGTGAGCTCAACGAGGTGTTGTTCGGTTCCCAGCAGCGTGAACGTGCCGTCACCGATGAGATATACCGGCGGAAAGAATACATCAAGGACACCCTCTATCAATTCATCGGTGATTTCTCAATCGATATGATTGTAGCGGAAAACTGTCTGTCGATACCCATGCATATCCCGCTGGGCGTGGCGCTCACCGAGCTCATAGCCGAGACCAAAATCCCCACCATAGGCCATCATCACGACCTCTGGTGGGAGAGACCTCGTTTCTTATTGAGCTCAATCAGAGATATTATCCAGGCGTCCTTCCCGCCGGACCTTCCGTCGATACGCCACGTGGTCATCAATTCGACGGTACAGACCGATCTTGCGTCGAAACGCGGGCTGTCGTCCTCCGTCGTGTATAATGTTATAGATTTTGATTCCCAACAGCCGGCATTGGATGATTTCAATAGGGATTTCAGAGAATCCCTTGGATTCGATCCGTCGGACCTGCTGATTCTCCAGCCGACACGAGTCATATCGCGGAAGGGCATCGAGCATTCGCTCTACCTCGTCAAGAAGCTCCAGATCCCGTCCGCGCGACTCATCATTTCCCACACGATGGATGACGAGGGCAGCGACTACGGGGACTGGATACTCGAAACGGCCAAGCAGCAGAATGTGCCGCTTCACCTCATCTATAACAGATTGCACGAGACCAGGAAGTACTCTGACGACGGGGAAAAGCTCTATACCCTCTGGGACGTCTATCCGCATGCGAACCTGGTGACTTATCCGAGCCTTTACGAGGGGTTCGGCAATGCGTTCCTCGAGGCAGTGTACTACAGGAAACCGATACTCCTCAACAGATACTCGGTGTATATCACCGACATCGAGCCGAAGGGCTTTGATGTCATCACCATAGACGGCTTTCTCACCGAGCGCGCGGTGGAGCAGACAAGAGAGATCCTCCTGGACCCGGAGCGCCGGGCTCAAATGACCACCCGGAACTTCGAGATTGCGAAAAAATACTTTTCGTATAGAGTGTTGAGACGCCGTCTGAGCTCGCTGTTGTACAGTTTTTACGGAGAACTGTGAGCACCGCCGGTTGCGTGACAATCTTCATTGCGGCAAATGCGGCCAACGGGAGACCATGATGACCATAAAAATCTGGGGAAGCAGAGGATCACTACCGACGCCGGAACCGTATGCGGTGCGCTACGGCGGTAACACGACGTGTATCGAAATCAGATTTAGTTGCGACATCCCTCTGATCATTGACGCCGGATCGGGAATTCGCAAGCTCGGCAACCTGCTTCTCAAGGACAGGACGCGGCCAAAGGAGCTGTACCTCTATCTCACTCATGCGCATTGGGACCACCTGATGGGATTCCCGTTCTTTACGCCGGCATACATGAAAGGCACACAGGTCCATGTGCGCGGGGGCGTCATGGCAAAACGGTCCCTCGAGAAGTTTCTCAGCAAGCAGATGGAAGCGCCGTATTTCCCCGTCGATTTCAAGGCGATGAAGGCCAAGTTTGATTTCACCCGGGGGAAACCGGAGGGATTTGAAGTGGGCGAGGCGCGGATCACGCCGATTCCGTTGAGCCATCCCAACGGCGGATGGGGCTGTAAGATCGAGGAAGCCGGGAAGACCTTCGTTTTCCTTACGGACAACGAGTTAGGCCACACGCATGAAGGGGGCTTAACAACAAGCGGTTATGTCGAAGCCTGCGCCTACGCCGATCTGGTGATTCATGACGCCCAGTACACAGAAGAAGAATATAAGAAGAAAGAAACCTGGGGGCATTCCACCTATACCCAGGCGACGATGCTGGCTTTGTCCGCCAAGGTCAAACAGTTGGGCTTCTTCCATCATGATCCTGAAAGGTCTGATGACAGTATCGACGCTCTTGTGGCGCGCGCCCGGCATAAAATCGAAACGGAGAACAGAGACCTGGCCTGTTTTGCCGTTGAGGAAGGCCAGGTCATCACACTATGAATTGGAGGTTTACATGGTACGGCTGATAATCGGTGCCCTCTTGGGTATCCTGGTGGTGGTTTTCGCCCTTCAAAATCTCGATACGGTGACCTACACGTTTTTCGCGTGGTCTCTGGATGTTTCAAGAGGGGTTGTCGTCATCATCGTCCTGGCCGTGGGGATTTTTGTCGGGTGGTTCCTTACCGGACTCAGACGGTTGCGGAAGAAGAAATAAGTACCGATATCAATGTTAGCTACGGCCTCAACTACTGCCGTAGCCTCGGCAGGCTGCGGCGGTTGTCGCTTTTGAGACAGCAGGCAGCGGGCGTGGCGGTCACTATTAAGCCCGCCGCTGTTTCTCGAGGCCTCGCCAACTCTTCCGGCCCGTGCGGCGCACCGCGAGTGTGCAGGGCTGCCCTGCGCGCACGCCGCTACTCGAACAGCGTTGAATCCTGTCTCCCGGTCCTCCGGGGATCATGTTGTTCCATCGGCCAGGACGAATGCGCCGGGCCGGGGCTTGCAGTCGTATATGCGCTGATGCGTTGACCATCGTCTTCAAGGAGGTAGATGATGCCGCTCTCCGTGAGAAGCGGGCCGACAAATGAGGGGGAGAAGCCCAGGTTCGCTTGCCACTGTTGGTTTCCAAGTGCGTCAATAGCCTGAAGCTGTGAACCCAAGTCGACGACGTATACGCGGCCACCGGAATCGCCCACGACGGCACTGCTCGCAACCCCGGTGCCTAGATAGTACCACTGGTCGTAAGTGCCATTGGATTTCTCAATCCTGTTTATGTATCGGTAGTCGTCACCGATGTAGATGTAACCACCGGTATCGAGCACCGGGCCACCGACGAGCGGATCGTTGAAGGCTTGCTGCCAAGCCTGTGATCCGCTGCTCTGGCTCAACTGGTACATGCGGCCGATTGATGAGTCTACGCTGGCCGCATATAGGTAACCGTCGCCGCCGGGCGCAACCGTGCCAACGATCGACTGCAAGTATGAGGAACACCAAAGCTCCGCAGCATTCGAGCCGTCGTCCCGGAAAGCGTACACATAGCTGGAACCATGTGTGATGTAGATCTTCCCATCACTGCCGATGACCGGTGCCGCAGCTGTTGACCAGGAGGGCATGCTTCCATAATACCATTTCAAGCTGCCGTCCGGATTGATTGCATAAAGGTAACTCCCATCGCCGTCTAAGGTATAGATCGTGCCGTCGAAGCCAATCGCAGGCCCCGCCGCATACGAGTCGAAACTATAGTGGCTATAGCTCCATTTCATGTCCTGCCTGTCCGGATCGATCGCCCAAAGGTATCCGCCGGTGTCGCAGACGTAGATGGTGCCGTCGTCGGCAACCGCTGGATAGCCCACAAGTGTCCGGCCGCCGGGCGTTTGATAGCTCCACTCGTACGAGCCGCTCGCCGGGTTCATGGCGTAGATAGTACCGTTCCCGGCACCAAGGTAGATAAAGGCGTCTCGGCCCTCGGTGAGTCCAGTCGTGACAATGTTGCCCATGGAAGGGCTCGCATTCTCGAACAGCGGAGTGCCAGGATTCACGTACTGAACCGACGGGTTAAGAAACGATTGAATGTTATCGTTGCCGGCCATATCTGCGGCCGCAGCGGCATACACGTATACGGTCAACATCGTGTACGGGGGATCAACTATGAAGAACTCATACTCCCGCTGAGAAAGCCCGACCGGGACGGGCGCGGTAACCATCCCACCGGAGGCGTAGATATCGCTTGCGTTGTAGAACCCTGTCACGTCTTCTTCGAAGGTCACCGTGTACCTGATTGGATTCAGACTGGTCTGCGGCATCGCGTCGGTTGAAACAACCGGCACCGGCGGGGTGGTATCGAGGACCACCGTGTCGGTGCAGATTTCCGATACGTTCCCGGCAGCGTCCCTGTAGAGAATGCTCACCTGCTTCGTCCCGTCTCCGGGTGATCCGGAGGTGATATCCCAGCCCGGCCATTCCGGCTGATACGGTTCGCCGTCAATTTCCCAATCGAATGCCGGCGGCGCCAACCCGTTGAAGAAATACATCAATTCCACTCCGCTGCCGCCCGGGTTGTCCGTCGCGCTGAACTGAAGAACTTGCGTTTCTCTGTTCGTCGGATCGTCGCCCATGATGGTGATCGAACCGGTTGGCGCGGTTACGTCGTAGAGCATGACAAACGGCGGCCAGCCAAGGTTCCCGTTGCCCGCGGCGTCTAAGAATCTGTCGGGCAGGACCTGGGCGGTGAAGCTGCCTTCCATGTCCGGGTACAAGGCCACTTCGAAAGTGGTTCCGGAAACGCGAGTTATGGCGCCCGAAGAGCAGTTATCAAGAAAAAGCGCCCCGCCCAAGGGAACCCCGACCCACTCGCTGAACTCGATGTACATGATCACCGGGCTGATGTTTGTCGCATCACCATCTACGTCTGAGTAGATATCAACTACCTCCGGCGGAGTACCGTCGTAGACGATGGAGAAGCTCGCCGAGGAGAAGGCAACGCCGTTGCCGGCCAGGTCGAAGGCGAAGTTTTGTCCTGCCGCGCCGACTGAGACGGGGCCGTCGGTGAGGGGCTCTACAACGAATGACCAGTTAGCTCCCGTGCCGGCGAGGCTGGGCGGGCTGAAGGAGCAGTTCGCAAAATCCCAATGGCTTGGATCGAATTCGAACACGGCCTCGCTGAAAACAACATCGATGGTGATGGCCTCACTTGAGGTGGGATCTTTTTCGGTTGAGCTTATCGAGGTTATCACCGGCCGAGTCAGGTCGCAATAAACGGACAGCGATTCCCAGTAGAGGTTGGCATTACCGGCGAGATCATAGGCAACCGTTTCGGGTACGGAGATTACAACGTTCCCCTGGCTTGCGGGCGTAATGGCAACCGTATATACGATATTATTGCTTGTAGCCGGAATACCCGCATTTCCGTTGGAAACCCACAGGTCGTTAGTGCTGTTAAACCCGTACACCGGCTCGCTGAACTCGACGGTCACATAGAATAGTCCGTTCACCGGATCAGCGCTCGGAGTGACACCGCGGATCTCAGGCTCCGTCCCATCGTAGGTGATCGTGAACGGCGCGGCGGACGCGCTGTTGGCGTTTCCGGCAAGATCATGGTAGACACCGGCGGGAGCCGAAACGGTCACATGGCCGTCCAAAGCCGGATAGATATACGCAATAAAGGTAATCTGGTCTACCGTATCAAAATAACTGTCCGCGGCCCCGTTTCCGATCGATAACAACGCAGGATCGAAATCCGCGATCTCCTCCGAAAAGGTGATGTGTACAGAGAACGGTGACGCGCAGGTGGGGTCGGACTCGGTCGAGCTGATGCTCACCACCGAGGGTGAGACAGGGTCGTAGGTGATGAAGGATATGGGCGCGACCGCGGCGTTGGTATTGCCGGCAAGATCGGCAACCGCTCCTGCCAGCACGCCGACACTCATACTTCCTGCGGCTTCCGGCGTCACGTCAAAAGACCAGGACGCGCCACTTCCGGACAGTGAACCCGTGTCATAATTGCAGTTGTCGAAAACAAGATCCGCCGAATCAAGGCCGGTAACCGGTTCGTCGAACAGAAGATCGACCGGGATAAGCAGGTCATTTGTCGGATTGGCGGTGGTCGTTGTAATCGATACTACCTCCGGTCCGCTGATATCGTAGTCGACGGTGAGCGAGCCCCACGCCGGGTTTCCGTTCCCGTAGTCGTCGGTCACGGCTCCCGCCAACACCCCTATGATCACATCGCCTTCCGCGGCGGGATAGACGTCGATAATGTACTCGATGCTGTCGCTCGAGCTCCACCCTCCCGCGGTGCCGTTGGTCACGGAAAGGTCGGCGGCGCCGTCGAAACCGTTCACCGCTTCGCTGAAAACGACAGTTACATCGAAAGGATCTTCCTTTGTCGGGCTTGTCGCGGTAACGCTCTGTACGACTGGTCCCGTGCCGTCATAGATAATGTAGTAGTACGACGAGGCCGCGTTGCCGTTCCCGGCTGTATCGTGAAATTTGTTCGCCGCTACCGACGCGGTGAGCTCGCCGTCGCCGGCGGGCAGTATGTCGACTAAGAAAGTGATGTCGTCCGCGGTATCGGACGCGACCGCCGTACCGTTGCTGACCGAAAGCTTCGTATGATCGAAGTCGACGATCTCCTCTGAGAAAGTTATATCGAGCGGAATTGGGTAGGACGAGGTCGTGTCAGGCGCGCTCGCTTTCCAGCTTGTGGAGAGAACGCCCGGCAGGCTCGGATCGTAGTGAACAACGAGCGTGGATGCACCCGCCAGGTTCGCATTACCCGCCGGATCCGCCGCCACGATACTTGCGGGAACCGAAACGCTTACGTCGCCTTCGCCGGTGAGCGTCACCCCGATGTTGAAGTCAAAGGTGATATCGTCCTCCGTCGTCGCCGCGCCGGCGGTCCCGCCGGTTATGGCGAGGGCGCCGGGATCGAAAGTCGATAGCACCTCACTAAAGACCACCCGCACCGGAATGGTCGAGGAGCCGGTCGTAGATCCAGCGGTGGTGGAAAGCTCGATCACCGCCGGTGGAATACTATCGTACGTGATCTGGAAAGCAGCGCCGGACCCCAGGTTCAAGTTACCCGCCGCGTCTGCGGCGACTGTGTCCACAACGGAAACAGTCACAAGCCCGTCACCGGCGGGCGTGATGATCAC
>JAFGHN010000274.1 GCA_016930115.1 Spirochaetales bacterium
GGCCTCTACCAGCGGCCGCCTCTCCCGCGGGAGAAGTCCTGGTCACCCGGACGGTTTCCCGGATACCAGCCCTCATCGCAACGCATGCCGCCGTACGCCGGCCCGCCCATCATTCCACGGAATGGGACGACGTACTCCTCACCGTCAATTATCGCTTTGACAACCATGAGGTACGTCTCATCGTTTCCGGCACCGTCAACGACGATTCCTTCAATAGTGATCTCGTCGCCGGACTCGATCTCGATGTTTTCTTCAGCGAAGCGAGGAACGATGAGCTCATAAGTCTTGCCTCTGCTGGTCAGCTCGGGATTCGGCCAATCTTTGAATGAGACCGCGCCGGTAACCGTAACTGTATCCCAGGTATCGCCGAGCTCTTCGGCTTCGCTTTGGCCGTTTGCAAAGACGCCGAAAACAGCAACAAACGCCAGGATTGAAATGAAAAGAAGTGATTTCTTCATGCAGACCTCCAGTAATGTTTCTGTGGTCTGTATAGCTTATTTCGTGCCAGGTTTGATGGAAAAGCGACGGACAACCGGTAAAGTAGCGGCTTATCCGGACGTGTGATGGCCCGGCGGGACTCCGGGTGGGAGCGCCGGGCACAAAGCCGCTTACGCGGCCGCGCACTTTTTGCGCATCACCCGATAGTGCGCACATTTTGCCCGGCGGATTGCCGGAGGGGTTACCCGATTCGCTGGCATTCCGGGCAGATGTAACACGCGCCGCCTCTTTCCTGTCAGGCGTCAGGAGCTTTGCGCTCTCTATCGTTTTCCCGGCAAGGGAACCGCGCGTCGATCAGCTTTCTCACACGCCGGGAATCTTCCTGATTCAGCGAGCTCAGATAGAAACGGATTTCTTTATTGTTGCGCATGCGCAGCACGGTTTCGAGCTGTATTCCCGATGCATGGCTGATCTCGCGGATGTCATAGCTCAAGACATCGGTGTATTCCACACCTTTGAGCTGGTCGCTCACCACAAGGCTCCGCCGGCCAAGGGTCAGAGAAACATCTCTGATCTTCGCGTACGCCCGGTTCAGTAAATTCCTCGACTTCGGATGCAGTAGAAAGATGAGAAGCGCAATCGCGACAGGACCCGCGGAAAGGACAGCAGCGATGAGGATGAGCAGCCACGGTTTGGACGCCCACAGGTCGAGCACAACACCGATCAGCATGTTTTCAGGCCGGGACGCGTCGGGATTGTATACCGTGATGCGGTCCTGCGAGGCGGAGCTCACAATTTCAACGGACGAATCCGGGGCACCGGCTGGCCCCTCCGGCGGCCCTGGCGCTCCCAGCGGCCCCGGCGCCCGTCGCGTTTTTCCCGCGGGAACCTCCTCGATCGCGGACAAACGGGAGAGCAGTTTGCCTGCGTCCGGAGACCGGGTGGCGATGTCGGGCCCGATCATCATCGTGAGGATCCGGCCCAGCCCGGTCGTTGCATATTCCGATTCGAGGAAACGATTCCGCTGTCCCGGCGCGAGATCCGGCGCATGAACCGGATCTATCCCCGTCAACGCAAAAAGCGCCGATATCCCCAGACTGTAGATATCCGACGGTTTTCCCGCCGGGCCGCTCGGTTGTTCAGGCTTAAACGCCGGTACCGGCAGGGCGGCGAGGCGGTAAGCGCCGCTGTCGCTTCTTATTATCGTATCCGGCGGTATCCTGCCGCACACCGCAGGCGGAGAAAGCCGGTGCAGCAGCGACAGACCGTTGAGCAAATCCTTGAGCATCCGCGTGACTTCTTCTGCGCCCAGCGGACCGTCGTCTTCGATTATCTTGCCGAGGGGAGTTCCTTCGACGTGCTCCTGCACGAAATAAGTAGCAGGGGATTCTCCGGATTCATCGCTGTAATACCCGATGAATCCAGGCAAAGACGCGCCGGACAACTCCCGGTACTGTTCGGCCCGTTTCTCGTACTGCGAGACGATGTCCCATGAATCGAGGGCCGCAATCGGAATTTCGAGAATGGTCACGGCACTGCCTTCCGAATCGTCGGCGAGATAGGTTGAGGTGAAGGCACCGGTGGAAAGAACCTCTTTGATGGTGAATCGATTCAGGATACGGTCGTCTTTTTTCGCCATGGCCGTCGGTCCTTTGTGCCGAAATGATAGACCACGTATACCGGGGGGTCAACGGGAGCGGTCCCCGCTTGAAGCCTAGATTCCGCTTCGCCGTGCGGTATCAATCATCGCCTTGAAATTTACCGGGCGAACCGAAGCGGTTATCGTGTTCCCGGAAGAAAGAATATGTGCGCCGTCGACCGAGACCGTTGTGAGGAGCTCCTCGGTCTTTCTCGCAACATCGCCGGCGGCACCGCGGGAGAGCAGATCGACATCGATGTTTCCAACCAGGCATAACTTCCCGGTTCGTTTCCTGACCTCCGCAAGATCCATTCCGGCCGCGGGCTCTAACGGACCGAGACCGTCGATTCCCGACTGAACGATGGGATCGATGATTTCCCAGATGTTACCGTCGGTATGCTTGATGCAGTACGCGCCCGTCCGTTTCACCGCAGATACAACCTCTCTGAAACCGGGAAGCACGAACTCGTTGAACTGCGGCGGTGACATGAAGCTTCCCGTCTTGTGGGCATAATCATCCGTCAGGATCACCACATCGACGCCGGCTTTCACCGCCAGCTCGCAGAGCTCGATGTGATAGTCGGCGGTCATTCGGGCCACCCTCAAGGCAAAATCGTGATCTTCGATGTAACTCACCAAAAGATTTTCAAGACCAACGAGGTACCACGACGCGGCGAAAAC
>JAFGHN010000275.1 GCA_016930115.1 Spirochaetales bacterium
GGATGCAAAACTCAAAGTACAGGCGCTTATAGATAATGAGCTGCCGGAGGACGAAATAGATCGCGTTGTCGATCATATACAGAGCTGCTACAGGTGCAGGGAAGACTATGTCTCACTTCTCAAATTGCAGCGTAAGATGAAAGGGCTTCAATACCCGGAACCGCCCAAGGAATGGTTTGAAGAGCTGGAGAGCAAACGCGGCCGGAGGTTTTCTTCCACGCTCGGTTTGATACTCTTCATCGGTTCGTATATCGGCCTGTTGGGGTACGCGTTGTACTCGTTGTTTTCTGATTCAGGAGAAGGCCTCTTCATAAAAATAGTAATCGGCGGTATTATTGCCGGTGCACTTTTTCTGTTGGGAGTAACGATTGCGGACAGGGCACGGGAAAGCAAGACGGATCGATATAAAGAGGTGATAAAATGATCATCTGTTCCACCGACTCGATACCCGGGAAAAAAGTGGTAAAAGTGTTCGGCCTTGTGCGCGGGAATACCATCAGGGCACGAAACATAGGTCGGGATATCAAAGCAGCTTTCAAGCATATCGTTGGTGGTGAGATTACGGATTACACCAAGATGATGGCGGAAACCCGGGAACAGGCGCTGGACCGCCTCGCCGAAGATGCTGAGAAACTTGGCGCCAACGCCATTGTGGGTTTGCGATTCACCACTACCAGCATCATGCAGGGCGCCGCCGAACTTCTGGTATACGGCACCGCGGTCGCGGTGGAAGAAGACGATTAAGTTGAAAATTATCCACAGAGTATACACACGAACTCGTATATTTTTTTATAACTCATTTTGGGCGTCTGGCGGCGCGGACCGGTAAAGAGCAGAGGTTTTTGAGTTTTTTTAAACCACAGCAGAAGTTAATTGTTTTCCCTATAAAGAGTTATATGTTACCACTATACGCAGGTTTGGCGGTTCTGATCAGTTGAGGCCCGAATTTCGTGTCGATATTATCACGCGGCCGGTGTCTCTTGGCACGTTTTTATGTTATCCACAATCTTTGCACACCGTATCAACGGATAACATACCCAAGCCGGCGGGCGGTCTTTATCTCGATACGTTCTTCCGGCTGCAATGAACACTGCAATCCGGCGAGCTTCTTGCGCAGGCTTGAAATATGCACATCCACCGTCCGTGAGCCCGTACCGGCCTTCCCCCAGATCGCGTAGTACAACGCTTCTCTGGGTACAACAACCCGCGGATGTCTGAGAAGGAGCGCGAGGATTTTCATTTCTTGAGCGGAAAGCCCGCATTTTTTGTCGCCGCAGATTATCTCGGTCTCGAGCAGGGAGATTTTTCCCGTTGTCAACGACCCGCCGCGTGTCGCGCGGAGCCTGTCTACCCTGAAGTGAAGCTCGGTTATCGTCCAGGGTTCCTTCAGATAGTCTGTGCATCCCGCCTCCCAGGCGGTTGACAGATGCTCCGCCGGGCCGTAGCCGAGAACGGGCACCTCAGCGAGGCCGATGCGACCGGCCGGGAATATTTCATTGAGACGAAACACATCGATGATATAGAGACCAACCGTTTCAAGTGGAAGCGGTTTTTTTGAAAAGGTGATTTCTAGATCGGGATTGCGGCGGCTGTAGGTTTCAACTCGTGCGCGCAGAACCTTATCACCGTCGTAAACGAAATTTGTCTTTAGCGCGGGTCGAGGATTCAGTCTTGCGTTTCTTCCGTCTTGCCCTTTGTCTTGTCCTCCAGAAGACCCTCTTCACTCATACGTTTCCGAAGATCCTCCAGAAGTATATCGGCATTGGCGCTCGAGCCCTCCAGGGCGGCGAACTGCTTCTCGATATCGCTGGACTTGGTGGACATATCTTCGATCTCCGCCATGGCGTCGACTTCGGCTTCAATCTGCTCAACCCTGTTTGCCATCTTGTCAAAAGCGTCAAAGGCCGAATTATCGGCCATGCTGCCGATCGTAGACTGGATCCGTTTCTGGGCTTCCGCACGCTTCGCCCGGGCAATAAGAAGGTTCTTCTTCCGCTGGGCTTCTTCTATTTTTTGCTGGAGGCCTCTGAGTGACTGTTTGAGATTCTCAACTGCGGCATGTTGAGCTTCCCACTGCTCCTTGTACTGGCTGGCAAAACTGGCATATTCCTGCTTTCTCAGGAGCGCCTCTTTTGCGAGATCCTCTTTTCCGGCTTTGAGCGCAAGTCTGGCCCTTCTGTCCCATTCCTCGCCCTGGCTGACCTGCTGTGTCACCAAACGTTCAAGCTTCTTCTCGTCCGCAATAGCGGAGGCAACGCTTTTCTTCGATTCGATCAGCTGCTCGTTCATATCGACGATGAGTTGATTGAGCATCTTCTCCGGGTTTTCCGCTTTGCTGATCATGTCGTTGAGATTCGACTTTACAACCCTTCTAAATCTATCAAAAAGACCCATCCGTCAGCTCCTTTTGTCTTCTTTGCGGTACGCAGAAAGTACCGTGTAATGCTGAGCGAGCGCAAGCCCGATTGCATCGAGAGTCGCCTGAAATTCTTCCATGTCGAGTGTCTGGAGCACCAGCGTGGCCACAAGCATCACTTTTCCGTTCTCAAGCGCGTACGCACCGTGCACCAGATCCGCCGCATTCAACGTCAGGAGTTTCTCATAGAACTCCTCTTTCCTCTCAGTCGGCGCGTCCATGACACTGACCCGTATGATCAGCAACGGATCGGCACAGATAACCGCCACCTGTTCGAGCCCGTTTGCCTCATCGTTTATGATCCAGCTGTTTTCGTCGATTTCTTCGAAGGTGAGACCAAGATTGATCATGTATCCTTCAACTTTCTCCTTTGCGCTCATGAGACCTCCGGTGAATGTAATGTGGGTAGAAAGCGAGGAGTGTCAGCCCAAGAATACCTGGCCGGCCGGATCAATCGCCAAAATCGTTTTGCACTCCGAGCAACGAAACCTCCCGGACCGCGTCGCCTTCAACCGTTTTGAGCAGATGGGGCACTGGAAAATCTTTGGAAACACATCTGAGGCGCCTGCTTGCCCTTTCTGGTTGAAAAAGTCCACCGCATCGTTGAGGTTGTCTTTGATGTTGAAGAACTGGGAAAAACCGAGAAGCTGAAAAACCTCGTATACCTTGGGCTGAATTTCGAGAAGGACGAGATCTCCGCCCCGTGGTTTTACGGATTTCAGAAACGCAGTGAATGAACCAATTCCCGTACTCGAGACGTAATTGAGGCCCGCGCAACTAAAGATGAGCTTGATAAATCCCGCGTCGATCGCCCTGGTGACCCGCTTCTGAAAGAAGTTGGAATTGTAGGTATCGATATATCCCGTCAGGTAAAGGACGAGACATCCTTCAACGGAATCAATCTTCTGGAGTCTGATCTTTAGGCTATCGTCCTTCTCGTCATCAAATCCAGGTACGATATCGTTGTTGTTCATGTAACCTCTTCGGCCAGCGTGCTAACTCTACCCCTACCTGTTAACATATTATTCGTCAAATCTGTATTTGTCAAACAGCTAGAACCCTTCAAGGCACCACCTTTGTGACGTGCATAAGGGAGGCAATAATACACACTGAATACTAAACGTAGCAACTCGCGCATGAATTTTCAACCCGTTTTTGTCAGATTGCCCCTCTAAAACCGTTATACTTGACCTCTACCGCTATCGGACTTAGTATGCTTTAGTACGAGGAGAAGCTATGGTAAGAAAAATCCTGGCGTTACTGTTCCTGTGCATACCTTGTTTCATTTTCGGTCAGAGCGTTGAAGACCTTAATGCCATCATCGATTTCGCTACCACCTTGCGAGAACTCGATCAAATAGCGCAGAGCGGTAATCAGGATGCGCTTCCCTCGAAGTTTGTGATTATTGACGGCGTTGTCTCCGCCCGTGAGGTACTCAATCCTGACACCGCCGATTACGTAGGACAACTCAATCTGGTTAGCGGCGAGTGGATCGGCGTAGAGAGAGTTGTGCGGTACGAGTGTATCCTCTTGCTTGTAGGGCCCGAATTTGCCTCCGCAATACCCGCCCGCCGTTCAAGAAGCGCAAACCCGAATGAAATAGAGTTGAACACACGCGTCCTTGCGGTAGCCGAAGCTATCGGATTATACCAACTTGAGGATGGAACGATAGTGCCTGTGCTGCAGGCTCACCATATCCGCAAGATCCAGTAATAGCTACAAATCGCGATCAAAAATGATTTCCGATGGTCCGATCTTTCCTCCGTTTGAAAAGAGAGAAGCGCGCAGGAGAACATTTTTCAGCTCCCTGACGTTCCCCGGCCAATCGTGTGACTGCAATTTAATCTCAGCCTGCTTGCTGAGCCCGGTGCCGCTTTCCTGCAGAATGAACGCGGCGAGCAGCGGCAGATCCGTCAGCCGCTCGCGCAGCGGCGGCAGGGTGACGGGAAGCGTATTGATCCTGTAGAAAAGATCCTCTCTGAATACTCCTTCAGCGACGGCTTTTTTCAAGCTTCGGTTTGTCGCTGCGACTATACGCAAATCCACGTGAAGCGGCCGAGACGCCCCGAGGCGGGTCACTATCGAGCTTTCGAGCGCCCGCAGAAGCTTCGCCTGTGCCTCTTTTGGAATCTCCCCGATCTCGTCAAGAAAGAGGGTGCCGCCGTTTGCCAATTCGAAACTGCCGGGCCGGCTCACCGCGTCGGTAAAGGCGCCTCTTTCAGAACCGAAAAGCTCGGTTTCAAACAGGGTGTCCGGAATTGCCGCGCAATTGCGCGCGACAAAAGGCTGGCCGCTTCTTGCCGACAGATCGTGTACGATCCGCGCCGCGAGTTCCTTTCCGGTTCCGCTCTCGCCGCAGATGAGCACCGGCGTGTCTGCTGAGGCATACCTGATAAGCCGTTTCTTTACTGCGATCATCACCGGGCTTTCGCCGACGAAACCGGCAAAGCAGGGATGTTCGGTCATCGATTCCGGCGCGAGGGAGCGGTCGCGAATGAAGCCCCTTATTCTGTCCATCAGCGATTGGAGCTCGAAGGGTCTCACCAGGTAATCGCACGCACCGTGGCGCATCGCCTCAACCACGAGCTGTATCTGGGTGATGGCCGTGAGGATGATAACGGGAGGAGCGCCGGGCAGACCGGTCAGGTGTTTCAGGACCTCGATTCCATTCAGGTCCGGCAGATCGATGTCCAGGATGACGAGGTCAGGATACTCCTTTGAAGCTATTTCTATGCCGTGGGCACCTTGATAACTCGAAATGAGATGGAACTCTCTGGGTAATACCATCCTGAGCACGTGATGGGCTCTTGAATCATCGTCGATAAAAAGAATCCGCGCCATATCACCACCTTTGGAGGTAATGGACTTATTATAATTACTTTTCTCATTTGTGTAAATACTGCAAATGCTTTTTTTTGTCAAATTTCGCCAAACTCTGAGCGTGGCAGGCAGGTGCCGTTGTGGTGTATAGCGTCCACGTGTTACTATCGCGATGTCATGCTCAGCACGAAAGGTCTGATGCGAATTATCGATCGTTCATTTCTCTTGAAAGCGCTCTACCTGTTGCTTCTCTACTCATTGGTGCCGGTTGGCGAAATAGCTCTCATGCTGTATCTCAAGCCGTTTGTAGGCAGCTATCTTCTCATCGCGCTCGTGTTGTTTACGGGTCTCCTTGGTGGAGGTGTCGCGTGGAGGCTGGTTTCGTCATCACTGCAAGCGCTGGGCGACCGTGTGCGTGCGGGGTCCTACCCGCGTGAGGATTTCTCTCTTCTGGCAGGCTCGCTTATCGCGGGGATACTGCTCGTGACGCCGGGTTTTATCACCGACGTTCTCGGCTTCCTTTTTGCGTTGCGTTTTTTCAGACGGGCGACCGGGAACCTGGTTACCGCAAAA
>JAFGHN010000276.1 GCA_016930115.1 Spirochaetales bacterium
ACCGCCTGGGACATCTTGTTCCAGCACCCGTAGTGATTGAGTACCTGCTTGGCTTCCTCGTATCCGGTGCTGTCCACGTGAGTGGCGTGCAGGTGGACCCGGAGCTTTGGGGGGGTCTCCGGCGTGGCGATGTGGACCAAGGTGGCATCGCCGACATGTCTGGCGTGTTTGGTCCGCAGCAGCGCCAACTGGTTCCTGACCGCATTGGCTTCAGGCATAGAGCTGCCGCACCCGAAGTAAAGAACCTTGTTGACCATTCTTATGTCGTCCAACGTGATTCCCGGGGCGGGAAGGGCCATGAGAGCGGACCCTCCGCCGGACTCGGACAGGAAGACGATGTCCCCCTTCTTCGCTTTGCGCTCGATGTCCAGAATCCGTTGTGAACCTTTTACACTGTCTTCATCCGGTATCGGATGGCCCGCCAGCGTGACTTCGATCCGTTTGAGGTAGACCGTGTCGCCTTTCTTTGCATTGACGTGCCCTTCGGTGATGAGGTCTCCCAGCACGTCCTCGATGGCCTTCGCCTGGCTTTGGGCGGCTTTTCCGCCGCCCACCACGTAAATATTACCGACCTTGGACAAATCGAAGATCAGCGGCCCTTCATGCGGTGGCGGGGTCTTGGGCGTTCTCGGCAACCCCGCAAGACGGCCGGGCCTGATCTGGTCGTTGCCGACGATGAGCTTTCCATCCTCGATACGGATCAAATTGCGGACGTTCCAGTACGGGTCCGCCGCGCTCAAACCCGCCTCCAGGATATCCAATACGGCCCTCCGGCCCTCGACGTTTCCATGAGACAAAAGCTCTTCCCGGTTCTTGATGATCATCTTGTGCTCGTACTCCTTGTGAATCCAGGCTGTGACGCCGTTCTCTGCGTGTTCCGTTGATTGCCGGATTATAGGGCTTGATTCCCGTTTGTGACAAGTTGTTGAAGTTGTAGCCGAGCCTCCGTTCTTGACAGCGGGAAAGGCTATGCTACAATTTGACCGAGAGTTCAACCCGCTTGCGATAACCCCAGTTCAACTTCCGTGTGATAGCTCCGGCTCAACTCATCTGTATTGCGATATCTGTAATGCGATAAAAGGAGGCGAATATCAGTCAGGGCGGGTCGTTGACCCGGAACAAACTGAAACAGGGAGAAAGACGCATGAACAGGAAAACGAAAGTGAGAGCAATTGCGGTGCTGCTGGCCTTTATACTGGCAGCGGGGGTCTGGGCTACCCCGTCAAATGAAACGACGGCTACCGCAGCCGTCTCCGGTGAGCCAGAATACGGCGGGACGTTTACCTTCGTTTTACGCCACGAGGAGCCGCCGAGCCCGGCCATAGCGGATGCCAACTTTGGCTCGCTTTACTGGCTCGAAATGATGCAGGAGCATCCGATTGCCGGTGACTTCGAGAAGTACGGGCCCAGAGGCAGCGGCGCGTACATGTTCCAGGACTTCGGGTATCAACCGGCGCAGTACGTGAAAGGCCATCTCCTCGAAAGCTGGGAGATTTCCTACGAGAAGCTGGTGTGGCGCGTGCGGCCCGGAATTATGTGGGCGCCCACCGACGACCAGATGAAACGAGGCGTCATGAAACAACCGAGGGAGCTCACCGCCGAGGACATGGCCGCCGATGTCATCCGCTTCATGGAGTGCGGGTGGCGGACGAGATTTGAGGGCATAGCAGGCGTGAACAACGTACGTGTCATCGATAGGTACACTCTCGAGATTGATTTTATCAATTTTTCACCCATGCTGAACTACTACCTCGGTCTTGAAGACCGCTCGATCTACAGTCCGCCGGAAACCGAGACAGCCGGCGCGGACAAATGGGAAAACCAGATTGGTACCGGCGGGTTCACGTTCGAGGAGTACGTTGCCGGTTCTCACATGAGCTTTGTAAGAAACGATAATTACTGGGGCACAACTGTGGTGGACGGAAAAGAATACAAGATACCTTTCGTTGACAGAATCGTATGCCCCATTATTCCGGACCCGACTACCAGGATGTCCGCCCTGAGAACGGCGCAGTGCGACTTTGCCATTCCGGAAATGCTCTCGCCCGAGCAATTCAGCGTCCTGGATTCCGTAAAGGATCTGCAGAATGTCCAGCTTGCCGGTACAAGCGCGTCGGTCTGGACAAGCTTCCGCTGCGACGAACCGCCGTTTGATGATGTGGCGGTCAGACGGGCCCTGATGGTAGGTACCAATCTGGATGAGTTCCACAAGCTGGCCATGGCTCCCGACCTGCCGTTGCTTTGGAATCCTGTTTTCCCGGGGAACCCCGCCTATGTCCCGCTAGAGAAACTGCCGGCAGACATCCAGGTGCTCTACAAGTATGATCCCCAGCTCGCAAAAAAGATGCTCGCCGATGCGGGCTACCCGAACGGGCTTGATGTAAAGCTCTGTACTGAAACTGTGGAAAGAGACCGCGACAGGGCCGATCTGCTGAAGAGCCAGTGGTCGAAGATCGGTGTCGATCTCGAGATAGACGCTCGTGAGACAACAGACTATCTCGCCGCGCGATACCCTACCCCCAAGCCGACGTATCACGGCGTCATCGAGGAGGGTTTCACCTCTGCAAACCCGCTGACAGTCCTCGATATGGTCTATAAGACGAGGGGAGGCCTCAACTACGCGGTGTATTCGAACCCGAAGCTTGACAAGCTGATTGCCGATGCGTTGTGGGAGCTGGATCCCGGAAAACAAGACCAAATAATCAAGGAAGCTGCAAAAGTCCTGTTGTATGACGCCGTATCAATACCTCTTCACTTTGACCGGGGAAAAATCTACTGGTGGCCGTGGGTAAAGAATTACTACGGTGAGTTGAAGCTCGCCGACGACTGCGGCCAGAGCCAGATCTTTAACTACGTCTGGTTGGATCGGGACATGAAAAAGAAGATGGGGTATTGAGCAATACTCACGCAAATAACGTTGAAGGGGGGCGCTTGGCCCCCCCCTCCTGTTCCTCTAACGCCGCGCGGCGCGTTAACCGTCCCGTAGCGGCGTCGTTTACCGCCGGGTGTGAGAAGGTTCATTTGAAGCTCTCCTCCGTGACCGTGGTGGTCGCGGTTTTCCCGGGCAATTTCAGCGAGAGTACCGCCGCGGTAACGATGAGGAAGGCGGACAGGAAAAACGGCATTGAAAGGTCGAATCGTTCGGCGAGCCAGCCCCCCATCAGCGGCGACAGGAATCCGAGGCCGTGGCAAGTGTAGATGAATCCCACCGATGAAGCGAGGATCTTGCGGTCCGCGAAATCCGAAGCCGCGGTCAGGATAATCGGGCTGACGGGCCCGGTAACACCCGAGATAGCGAGTAAAACCAGCAGTACAATCGGGACCGGAGAAATGCCGATCCCGGCAGCAAAGACGGCTGAGGCGAAGAGCGGAACGGCGAGGGCCATCCGGGTCCCCCATCGGTTGTAGAGATACCCCATAAGCGCCTTTGCACCGATACCGGCGCCGAAATACAAGGTAAGCCCCAGCCCGATGAAGGCGGTGGTCATACCGAGTTTCTGTGAGGCGTACAGAGGCACGAATCCGGTCAAGGCTTTCGCTCCCATGCCTTTGAGGGCGTACACGATGGCCAGTCGCACTACAATCTTGTTCTTGAGCACCGCAGCCGAAATAGAGAGCAGATTCCGTGCCGTGGCGCGCGGCGTGATCCCGGCACCCGCGGGGACCACGCCGCCGTTGGCCCCGCCGCCGACAACGCCACCCGTGCCGGCCGGAGCGGCGGGAGGCCGGCTTCCCTTTGGGAACCTGACGGCCACCAGCGGCAACAGCACCAGCGCCGGAATCGCACAGACAAAAATGGCCGGGCGCCACCCGGAAACCGTCGCCACCGCCGCCTGCAGGACCGGCATCAGGCTTGCTCCGATGTTGCCCATCAAGCCGTGGAACGAAATGGCTAACGCGCGGTTCTTTGGAAAACGCTCGGCCGCGACAGCGGTCCCGCAGGGGTGATAGACAGCATTTCCGGAGCTCGCGGCGAAAGCGAGCAGCGCGACGATCCAGAAACCTGAAGCCCATCTCATCAGCAAAAAACCAATTGAAGCGATGCTCATGCCGGCGAGCAAAATGAGCTTCCTCCGTCCCCAATGATCCGCGAGCAGGGAGACGGGAAAGATGAAAACAAACGCCGAAACATTGGCGATGCTTAACAGCAGCCCCGCGCGGGACGCAGATAAGCTGAGATCGGTGACAATAAGCGCAAGGACCGGTATGAGCAGGTTTGAAAAGCCGTCGCTCAAACCGTGGGCGGCCCCTATTATCGACAGATCGAAATAGTCGACTCCACGAAGAAAATTTTCCTTGCTCTTGTTCAAAATTCCCGCCTGTCGCACATGATTCGTGCACTGTCAGCTCGTCGCAGGATAGAAGATATTGCCGCACATCGTCTATATTGCGCACTATCAAGCGTAGGTCGCGGCCGGTACAATAGTGTAAGCGGAGGATATACATGGCTGAAAAGATTCGTTGGGGCTTATTGTC
>JAFGHN010000043.1 GCA_016930115.1 Spirochaetales bacterium
CAACCGGTGGAACGAGTGTCGTCGCCGATAGATTACGACCACTATCTTCAGAAGCAGTTGAGGCCGGTCGCAGAGGGAATTTCAATGATTCTCAAAGCGGATCTTGGCTCTCTCTTCACCCACACCTTGCAGTCCGACTTGTTCTGAAGGTATTTCTACGCCTGTTCGAGCTCAGCTTCTTCTTTGGGTAGAGACTGATATTCAAGGATACTGGTACGCATGTTCCTGAATACCAGCGGATATACCACGCTGTGGAAAAACAGACGTTTTTCCGTCGAGTTACGCGTCAGCGCAAACATTCTTTTCAGGATCTTTTCCTGCTGATCCATATACTGATCATAATCCCTGAACTCCGGGGTGAATTCCCGGTGTCCATCAAGTGCGTTCACGTGATCCTGGTACTTTCCAAGAAGCTCAAACAAGTCATAGAGTGTGAAATCAGAGGCGATTTCCTCGGCGGCGGCTTTCTTATTGCCGTTGTGGTTTTTAAGATACTTTTGGTATTTCTTGGGGGAAATCACCTCCAGGATCTTCTCACGCCTGATGATGATCCCCTTTCTGTCAAACACACGCTGTATGGCCATAGTGACAAATCGGTTCCCCCGATAGTATTGGAGAAACTCAAGAATTCTGTCTGCGCCGAACTCCCCCTTCTCGACAAGCAGCGAGACCTGGCTTGCAAGGGCTTCCGGCAGCCCCGGACTTACCTGCACGCTGTACGTATCAAACTGCGCATTTTTCTTGTCGGCCAGAGTGACCTTGCTGTATCTGAATAGCTCCTCGCGGGTGATGTACCTGAACGAACTGAACATCGCCTGCGCTTCCCGCTGAAAACGCTGGTGATATGCTTCGACTATTCCTGCTTTATCGAGTATCTCATAAAGCGCCTGCGAAATCCGTAAGCCGCCGATCGGCGCGGTGGACTCCATCCGTTTGGCTTCAATTACCGGAACCCCGATAACGTCCCACTGTTTTGCCCCGTCCGGACCGAAATTCCCCAGGGTGACCTCCCCGATATTGGCCCCTATGCGGACACGTATCTGGAAAAGAGCGTTGAAAGCGGCCGACAGTTCGAGGCTGTTCCGCATCGTACCGATGATTTCAAAGGCCCGCCGGAGCGCCTCTTTTGTCGCCGGCTCGTCATTTTCATAGATGAATTTATCGTTCGCCTGATTAAAAAGAGAGACGACCCGCTGCATCTCCACGCAGGTATAGAAAATCTCCCGTGCGATGTAATCGATCTGCTCCTGCTGGGACAGGCCTTTTATATTAGGATCGGTCAGCCCGCCGAAATGAAACATCAGGCTGTCACCCTCGATCTTGTTCAGGTAACCGCCATGCCGGTTAATGACCCAGTTGAGGGCAGTATACAACCCGTTCAATACCGACTGGTTCTCATTGGGGCTCAAGAATCGCGATATGTAGCTGTAACCGGCGATATCGATGAAGCCGATCCCGATGTTGGTGATAATCGAGTATTCCGGAATCTCACCGAGCTCGAATATAGCGTCTACCAGCTGCTTGGGCAGATAGTAATCTTCAATTTCCTTCCTGAAGCTGAGCTCATCCTTAGCGGATTTCCCTCGAGTCGCTTGCTTTTCGCCTGACTGGTCCGCCATTGTACCTCTTCCCATTCGACTCTACGTCAATTTCGGCACTATTTCAATAAATCCCAACGTATTTGGCCATCCAAACTGGCGGCCGCGTCCGCTTCAGTACGGCCGATTCGTGTGGCAATGGCGCTCGACTTGTTGTACTATATAGTAAGCGATACATGAACGCTAAGGGAGTAAGCTGAAGATGAGAAATCGTTTGTATACGATGATATTTGTGCTTTTTTTTGGTGTCTTTGTGCAGACCGTTTTCGCAGAAACGGACCTTACGCCGCTTTACAACGAATTAGAGGTGCTTTTTGATGAAATCGGAAGAGACACCGTCCCTCACCTGCAAAACTACGGGCTTGTCATGGAGGGCACCAGCGCGGCTGAAATCGGCCCGCATTTCTTTTTCTCCCTCTCCGTCGGCTCCGCATTCATGCCCGGCATTCTCACTTTCCGCACCGGTGAGAATCCTTTCAGTATTTTTCCGGTGGGAGAACTGCTTGACGAGGCGGTACCCGATGATGGCATCGTGTACGACATCTACAGTCTGACCGAGACTTTCTTTCTCAATCCCGGCACCCGCCTCTCCATCGGTATCGGTTTTCAGAACGGTCTTGAGTTTTTTGGCTACTTCGGCATCATACCGCAATTCGCTGTCGACCTTCTTCTGCCTCTCGTTCCCGTTGAAGGCCTCGAGGGCCTTACCTTCAACCGCTTGAACGTCGGCTTACGGGCACGCAAAGTCCTTCTGAGCGATTTCGAGGCTTTTCCGGCCGTCTCAATCAACGCAGGTTACGCTTTGACCCGATTCAACGCCGCAGTCGGCAGCCTCGATGCTTTGCCGCTAAGCGGTATCGAGTTTTCAGGATATGAGCTCGATCTTTCGGGAGCATTGGCATTCAAAACCACCATGCACACCGCCGGAATCGAGCTCGATATATCCAAAAAACTCGGGTTTTTTGTCCCGTTTCTCCGCTTTGGAGCATGGCAGCAGTGGACATCCTATACCGCGGGAATCAGCGGCCTGACCATTACCATGGACAACGGGGTTGATGAACCCATCGGAGTCAGCGGTACGGACCCCGTAGCCGAACGCACGATCACCGATCTTTCCTTTATTCCGGCCGGCGGATTCGAGCTCCAATTCGGCAAGTTCAGCCTGATATTTTTCGGCTCCTACAACACTGCGTCAGCGTCGGCTGCGGCGGATGTGAGTATGCAATTCAGGTTTTAGCTCGTCGTCAGTGAGGAAAAGAACAACCACACCGGCGGAGCGTCTGCGGCGCCCGCCGTTACCTGGA
>JAFGHN010000277.1 GCA_016930115.1 Spirochaetales bacterium
GTCCGTTCTCCCGCTTTCGGCGGCAGGAGCTGGCTTGCCGACGCGACGCTCCTCACCGGTGAACAGATCGACGATCAAAACGACTTCGAAAACAGGATGCTCCGGGAGGACCCGGCAAGGCTGCCGGTACTCATGGGCAACGCTGGATATCACCGGATTTACGCCGCCCCGGGGACTTCAAAAACCCAGGAAGGCTGGTTACGCACTTACCCCTTTGACAATTATCTCCTCCGTTACGACTTCGATTATGAAGGACCGTTTATCTCCTTTGGGGCGATGCCGGATCAGTACATCTTTGACAGGGTCCAGCGGGATCATCTCCTTGAAGACCGGAAAGAGTTCGTGCTATATCTTCTGGTCAGTTCTCACGTCCCGTTTGAGACTATTCCTGAGTACAAACCCGACTGGGATTTCTCGCTCAACGGAAGGGAGTACGAATCCGGGTATCTTGAGCATTTTGACAATGACTGGCTTTCAGGAAACGAGCTCGCCGAGGGATACATCGCCGGTATATCATACACCTTAACGGCAGCGGTGCATTACCTCACCGAAAGGCTGTCTCAGGTGGAGCTCATGCTGATAATCGGCGATCACCAGCCGAGAAAACCGGTCAGCGTCCCCGGCTCCGGGTATCCGGTGCCCTTTCATCTCATTGTCCCTGATTCGTTTCAGCCTGCGATACCGCCTTCCTGGAGTCTGAGCAACACTCTTATGCCGCCGGACAGTCCCCAAGATGAAAACGAATTGCCGGCGATGTCGGCAATTCCAATCCTCATCGAGAGCATCGTGACGGCGGCACCGGCCGGATCTCCTGACCATGGTTACTAAAGCTGAATTCAGGAAAAACAGCATACTGATAATCGCAGGCAACTCGCTCACCGGCTTCGGAAACAGCATGTATCTCGTCGCGCTGTTGGTGTTTGTTTCAACCAGGTTTCCGCACCCGTTGAACATCGGTCTCGTGCAGGCCGCCGCGTATCTGCCGATCGTGCTTTTCGGGATTCCCGCCGGTTTCCTCGCAGACCGTTCAGCGCGGGTGCCCGTCATCGCGGGAACGGATCTCCTGCGGGCGTTGTTTTTGCCTGTGTGTGCCCTGGCGCTGATGACGGCAAAGAGCGTACCGCCCCTCGCCTTTATTATCCCGATGCTGTTCTTGAACGGCACGATGCAGGCTTTCTTCTCCCCGTCGGTGATCAGTTTCATCCTCGATGGCCGGCTTTCCTCTGTGATAGAGGAGTCTCCACCTCGCCGTGGCGCCCGCAAGCTTGACCTTTTGAGCCTTCGCACCGCGAGCAGCCACCTCGCAAGCCTCCTCGGTCAAGCGGTCGGCGCCGGCCTCTATCTTGTCACCGGCATCGTACCGATTCTTTTCATAAACGGCGCGACATTTCTGTTGAGCGGTATTTCGGAACTGTTCCTGACGGAGAACAGGAGGGCGACCGGCCCCGGAAAGAGAAAACACTCCCTCGGCGGGCTTTTCCGCGAGCTCCGCGTCACTGAAGCCAGGGGCGCTCCGGTTCTCTTGTACCTGGTCTCACAGGCGGCGGGCGCGGCAATTCTGGTGAATCTTCCCTTTTTTCTGGGCCACTATTTGAAACTGCCCCCGGACTATCTTGGCTACGCGATGGCCGCACTGCTCGGCGGAAGCATCATCTCCGCGTTCCTGCTTGGTCTCACCGGCAGCATCCCCTCCACACGCTCCGCCTATCTTGCCGCAAGTCTTGCGGCGGTAAGCCTGGACGCCGCCGGCTTTCTGCCCCCGGGAAGATCCCCGCTCGCGCTGGCAGGTCTTCTACCGTTCTTGATCGTAACCGGCGGGGCAACCGGTTGGATACATATCGTCACCATACACGCCGTGCACAAACTCGGGGAAATCGAAAGCGCGGCGTCAAGACAGGGCTTCATGGAAGCCGCGGTGAACGCAGTGCTCCCGGTGAGTTATCTCGCGAGCGGCGCCGTTTTCGAGCAGCTTCCGTTGGATACACCCTGGATTATCAGGAGCGTGGGAGCCGGTATGATGGTTCTGAGCGGATTATTGTGGTTCCGACAGCATCGAAGAGCCGAATCTACACTTCGCCGGTGGCGCCCGTGAGGATTACCCTCAACTTCGAGAGAAGGGCTACATATTCGACGCCGGTGCCGCTCAAATGACTGCCGTACCATTGGGCCGCCCTTCCGCCGATAATAATGTGCGTCTGCGGATCAACGGCCTCACGCAACCGGTGGAGTTCCCGGACAAGATTGTCGTCCCTGGATTCGCACACAAAACTCAAAAGGACAGCGGCGGTCCGTCGTGTCCGCGCAAGATGCGAGATCTCGGGAAGGGGCACATTAGATCCAAGATGGACCACGTCAAAACCTTCCAGTGCGGCGATGATGGCGCAGAGAAGCGCGCCCATTTCGTGCAGCTCTCCGGGCGGAGCAGCGGTAATAACCGTCGTGCCGCCGCTCCCGGGATTAACGTTCTCAAGCACCTCGCCCAGGAAATTTCTGATGGTCTCGCTCGCCGAATGCTCCTGATAGATCTGTAGCTTTCCATCCTCCCACAGCTCACCGACACGATGAAGAAGCCTGGGCAAGAGTTGTTCGGTAAAAGCGATAACACCGTGGGCATACAGCCAACCGGTGAGTGTGCTTCTCAATCCCGCGTGATGCGAGGCTTCTATGCTATTCAACGCCTCGCCGATGATCCTTCCCGTTTCCCCGGCGGCGGTGGGACCGGCAGTGGACAGGCCGGCGATGGAGAGGCCCGCGACTTGGCGTAATTGTGCGTCGCTCAGCCGGGCGATACGCCCGATGCTCTCTCCGGCGCCCACGGCTCCCGCGAGCAGCGCCAACCTATCGATATCATCATCGGAGTAAAGCCGCTGGTTGCCTTCAGACCTTTCCGGAGATACGGCGCCGTACCGTTTTTCCCAGGTCCTGATTACATGGGAGGATAATCCTGTCTTCCGCACAACCACGCCTATCGGATGTATTCCCTTCATGTGTTACAGTGTACTCCCGGTGATGATATATTGTCTATGTTTTTTAAACATTATATTGACATCCATGATACTCTCTACGTATGTTTATTCCAGGAGGAACCAATACACATGAACAGCAAAGCATTTTCAGGTCTGTTGTTTCTTGCATCGGTTCTGCCCGTTTCCGGCCAATCGGATATCTACAGTATCGAAGTGGAAGACATAGAAGGCAGAAGGACAACCCTTGATGAATACCGGGGGAAAGTGCTTTTGATTGTCAACGTGGCGAGCAAATGCGGATATACCTACCAGTACGACGGGCTTCAGGCACTTTACGAGAAATATGCGGATGACGGGCTGGTGATTCTCGGTTTCCCGTCCAATGATTTCTTAGGCCAAGAACCAGGCTCTAACGAGGAAATCCAGCAGTTTTGCAGGGTCAACTACGGTGTGAACTTCCCGATGTTCACAAAGCTCAGCGTGAAAGGAAGACATATTCACCCGCTGTACCGGTTTCTGACATCCAAGAGCACCAATCCAAAGTTCTCCGGCCGTATCACCTGGAATTTCAACAAGTTCCTGGTAAGCGCATCGGGAGAAATCATAGACAGGTTCGGAACGCGCGAAGAACCCGATTCAGAACGGTTGATCAAAGCGATAGAAAATCAACTAGCGGCCCGGTGAATAAGCAACGAACCGGCGGCGGGAAACGCAGCAGCGACGACCCGCCGTTACAATCCGGCGAGATAGGAATCGAGTTCCCGCCGGTGAACCGAATGTATGATCTGCATCGCCAAATCGAATACAAAGAGCGCGCCTCCCTGTACGATCAGGGAGTAACCGAAACCGCTCAGCATCTCTGGCCTGGTATTCGACTTGGCAAGCTCGGCGAGAAACAGTCCAAAGGCGATATATCCTACATCAAGGCCCGTGTTAATCAGAAAGGTCTTTTCGGCAACGTATTGGCGCTTGATGGTTTCGGCGAGGGAGATGCCGTCCGGCTCCTTGGTGCAGCAGGTGAAGTATCCGGAACCTGCAAGCGCACCGTTTATCACGTTCCAGCCGATATTCATGAGCATGAAGTTGCGGATTATGCCGCTTGAATCTTCGCCCGAAATGAACAGGAGGGGGAAGCCGTTGCCGGCAAAGTTCAAAACGGACCATGA
>JAFGHN010000044.1 GCA_016930115.1 Spirochaetales bacterium
CGTTGAAGAAGAGGAAGAAACATACGAATGCCCTGAATGCGGAGCGGAAATCACAATCGATATGACCGCTTGCCCAAACTGCGGCGTCGGTTTAAGTTTTGAATTCGAAAATGAAGACTCTGATGAAAACGCCGGAGAAACGGAAGGCGACGAATAGCGAAGCGGCACGAAAGGAACCTTATGTCTGAGGAACAAGATAACATACAAAAGCCAAAGACGACACTAATAAAGCATCGAAGGCCGGAGGCAGAGGTCGAGAGCGAGGCCAAGGCGCCCAAAAAGAAGGTTGTGGTTGTCAAAAAGAAGAAGCCGAAACCGAAAGTTGTCGTGAAGGCTGAGCCGGTTGAAACAACAAAGGCCGCTGAAGATGAACCTGCAAGGAAGACCGGCGTACATTCAATCGAAGACCGTGAAAGGAGCGAGAGTCGAAAGCCGACTGAAGCAGGCGGAAGGCCTTCCTCCGTCAGAGGAAGGATGGGACCGCTACCCCAGACAAGCGCAAGACGCAGTGCGCCGCCTCCGCGAGGAGAATCGCGTTCGCCTGAAAGGAGACCCGCGGGAAGACCCCAGCGGCCGACCGACAGGAGACCCACGGGAAGACCTTCTTTCGCCAAGCCGGGCGCGGGAAAGGGGCCGCCCAAACCGGCACCTGCAACTGAAACCAAACCCGGCGCAAAGAAGTTCTACAAGTCCAGGAAAAAAACCGCTCCCTCCTGGACCAAGCGCGAGCAGATAAAGGAAAAGGATTTCCAGCTCAAGAAACGCCAGGTAATTCAGAAAACCAATCCCGTGCCCAAGCAGATAGATATCATGGAAGTCATTACTGTCTCGGAGCTTGCCAAGAAAATGAACCTGAAGGCTTCCGATCTTATCAGCAAGCTGATGAGTATGGGTATGATGGTCACCATTAATCAACAAATAGATGCAGCGACAGCGGGCCTTCTGGCCGAAGAGTACGGCTCAAAGGTAAACATCGTTTCACTGTACGATGAAACTCTGATCGAATCCGAAGCTGATGAGAAGCAGGAGCTGAAAACGCGGCCGCCGATTGTTACGGTTATGGGGCACGTCGATCATGGAAAAACACGACTTTTGGACACCATACGTAAAACCGATGTCGCATCCGGCGAGTTCGGCGGCATAACCCAGCATATAGGCGCGTACAAAGTCCATCTGGAAGAGGGCGATATTGTCTTTCTTGACACTCCGGGCCACGAGGCTTTTGGGCTCATGCGCGCAAGGGGTGCCCAGGTAACCGATATCGTCGTCCTGGTTGTCGCAGCGGACGACGGTGTGATGCCCCAGACCACTGAGGCGATTGATCACGCGAGGGAAGCCGGTGTACCCATTATCGTCGCGGTAAACAAGATCGATCTTCCAAACGCAAATCCCGAAAGGGTGAAGCAACAGCTGTCAGAGTATAACCTCATTCCGGAAGAATGGGGCGGCAATACTTTGTTCAATGAGGTGTCCGCTTTGGACGGCACCGGAGTGAAAGAACTCCTGGAAAGCATCCTTCTTCAAACGGAGCTTCTCGAACTGACCGCGCCGTACGATTGCCGGGCCGAAGGGAGAGTCGTTGAATCCAAGGTAGAGCACGGCAGAGGGATTGTCGGCTCAGTGCTGGTATTGCGTGGCAGCCTGAAGGTCGGTGATGCATTTGTCGCCGGCGTATACCCGGGCAAGGTCCGCGCGATGTTTGACGACAAAGGCGAAAAGATAGAAATTGCTACGCCGGCGACGCCGGTCGAAGTTCTCGGTTTTTCCGGTGTTCCCGATGCGGGAGCTCCCTTCCAGGTAACGGAAACCGAAAAAGTCGCCAGACAAATCGGCTCGAAAAGACAGGAGCTTGAAAAGCAGGGAGAAGCGCAGAACGTCAAGAAAATCACTCTCGACAACCTGTACGACTCTATACAGGAAGGCGAAGTGCTTGATTTGAAAGTCATTATAAAAGGTGACGTTCACGGATCGGTTGAAGCGCTTCAATCTTCTCTCGAAAAACTGAGCACACCGGAAATCCGGCTTATGGTCATCAGGGCGTCCGCCGGCGCCATCCTGGAGGACGACGTCAACTTGGCTTCTGCCTCCAACGCAATCATCGTCGGCTTCCACGTCCGCCCCACGCCAAAAGCGCAGGAATTGGCCGATCGTGAGAAAGTCGAGATACGCAAGTACAATATTATTTATGATGCGGTCAACGACATTCGTTCGGCGATGGAGGGGATGCTCTCGCCGGAGATCAAGGAATCGATTGTTGGAAAGATCGAAGTGAGAGACACCTTCAAAGTCCCAAGGATAGGGACAATCGCCGGGTGCTACGTTACCTCCGGAAAAATCACGAGAAACGCCAACATCCGTGTTTTCAGAGACGGTGTGGAGATACACTCCGGCAGGATAAGTTCGCTGAAACGGTTCAAAGACGACGCACGGGAAGTTGAATCCGGTTTTGAATGTGGCATAGGTCTTGAAAACTTTCCCGATATTCGCGTGGGTGACGAGATCGAGGTGTATGAATTAGAGGAAGTAGCGAAGAAACTAACCCAGGAAAAAGCAAGTGTCTGAGTACAGGCTCAAACGCGTTGAGAACTTGATCCGTGAACAGATAAGCGGGCTCATCATGCAGGGAGTAATAAAAGACCCGCGGGTGGACACGTTGCTTTCGGTCAGTCGCGTCAAAGTCTCAAAAGACTTCGGCTACGCCGATGTATTTATATCGAGCATACGCAACGAAAAACGGGTGGATAAATCTGTCATCGCACTGAACCATGCCGCAGGGTTTATACAGCACAAGCTTCGAGGAGTGCTGCATCTTCGCAATACGCCGGTCTTGCGTTTCAAGAGAGACAATGGAATCGCCGAAGGTTTCATAATGACACAGAAGCTCAAGGAGCTCTCCTGATCAGGTTCCGCTCCGGAGTGATCCTCTTAGATAAGCCCGCAGGTGTAACGTCTTTCCAGGCTTTGAACGCATTGAAAAAGCTTGCGCCTTCGGCAAAGGTCGGCCATGCAGGAACCCTCGACAAGTTCGCCACCGGGCTGCTTGTTGCAGTATCCGGATGGTGCACCCGGTTGGTGCCCTGGCTGGCTGACCTGGATAAGCGCTACATTGCCCGCGTACGCTTCGGAGAGGAGACGGACACGCTTGATCCTGAAGGGTCTGTCATCGCCCGTGCCGCGGTGCCGGCGTATTCAGCAATTGAAGAGGCAGTGTCCCGGTTTGTCGGTCCAATCGAGCAGATTCCTCCTGTCTATTCCGCTGTTCATGCCGCCGGCGGGCGGGCCTACAAATTGGCGCGCGCAGGAAAGGATGTTGAGCTCCGCCCCCGGGCGGTGATTATTCATGAGCTGGAAATTATCGACGTCTCCCTGCCGGAGATCGTCGTCGCGGTGCATTGCTCAAAGGGGACCTACATCAGGTCACTCGCCAGAGACATCGGAATCAGCTCCGGCTCCAGGGCCTTTGTGACGGCACTGAGGCGAACACAGGTTGGCCCTTTTCAGGTAGCGAAGGCGCGTCCTCCCCATACGATTACCTTTGGCGGAGAGGTCATAAGCCCCGCCGAAGCGCTCGCGGCCGTGGGGTCGATGCTGTTCGTAACCGCCTCCGATGAAGTGCTGCAAAACGTGGCCAATGGGAGAAAGATATCCCCGGCAGATCTGGATAACGCCCCGGATTCTGACGGCGCAATCGTTGTCACCGGTCGCGATGGCACAATGGCCGCAATTGTCGAAAAACGGGGTGACTCGTACCGGTACCAATTGGTGGTGCCGTCAACCGGGGAGTAATTGACTTTTACGGTGATTTAGGTACATTATGCTGTATCTAATCACGCAAAACACGTCGTTGGCGCTGCTTTAAACGGCGTTACGAGGAGTATATAGAATGTCGCTGACAAAAGAAGAAAAGCAGTCGGTTATCAAGGACTTCGGGTCCACAGAGACAAATACAGGGTCAACAGAAGTACAGATCGCGCTGCTCACAAGGAGAATCGAGCAGCTGACGGAGCATTTCAAGGCTAACGCGAAGGATCATAACTCCAGACGCGGGCTTCTGAAATTGGTAGGACAGCGAAGAAAGTTGTTGAAATATCTGCAGACAACCGATCTTGAGAAATATCGTGAGATACTTGGTAAGCTCAACCTTCGTAAGTAGTTTCGCGTCTGCGTTTACAATTCACAATTTAACAAATCACAGTTCACTATAAGGAATAATTATGCAAAAAAAGGTTTCAATCCGTGTCGGGGAATATGACCTTACACTTGAGACCGGACGTATGGCGAAACAGGCAAACGGCGCCGTGTACGCTTCGTACGCGAATTGCGGCGTACTGGCAACCGTCTGTTGTTCATTGAATCCGGTCGAGAATCTCGACTACGTTCCGCTACAGGTGGAATACAACGAGAAGTTCTACGCCGCAGGGAAGATCCCCGGGGGGTTTTTGAGGCGGGAGGGCCGCCCGAAAGATTCGGAAATACTCGTAAGCCGTCTCATTGACAGGCCGATGCGACCGCTCTTCTCCAAAAAATTCAAGAGAGAGATCCAGGTTGTGCCCACCGTTATTTCGGCGGACATGATAAATCCTCCCGATGTGGTGGCGATGGTCGCGGCCTCCGCAGCTGTTGCCATCTCGGATATCCCGTTCGACGGACCTGTTGGCGCGGTTCGTGTTGCACAGTTGGATGGACAGTACATAGTCAACCCGACCTTCGATCAAATCGAAAAAAGCTCGCTGGATATCATCGTTTCAGGTACCGAAGAAGGGATCACCATGGTTGAAGGAGGCGCCCAGGAGGTATCTGAAGAAGCGCTGTTGGGTGCCATCGAAACGGCCAGTGTTGTCATCGCGGAAATCTGCAAGGCGCAAAAAGAGCTTGCCGCTGTCGCCGGCAAAGAAAAGTTGCCGATGCCCGAGGAGACGGTGACGCTTTCCGCGGCCGAAGCGGTTCGCAGCTTTGCTCTCCCGCTCATGGCGGATGCATGCTTTGTCAAAGGCAAAGAGAAGAGGGCGGCGGCTATCCGCAAGGTCAAAGCGGATACAGTGGCTCATTTTGACGATACAATACCCGATGAGGAGAAAGGGCTCCTGGAGGGACTCTTCGAGGAAATTGAAACCCAAGTTGTACGACGGTCGATAATCGACAATAAACTGCGGACAGACGGTCGTGGTCTCGAGGATATAAGACCGATCAGTTGCGAAATTGGTGTGCTACCCTGCAGCCACGGGTCTGCGCTTTTTACAAGAGGCGAAACGCAGGCGCTTGCAGTGACGACGTTGGGGACCATTTCCGATGAACGGCTCATAGACGACATTGAGGGTGAGAAGAGATACGAAAGCTTCATGCTTCATTACAATTTCCCGCCCTTTTCGGTGGGAGAAACCGGCAGACTCGGCACGGGCAGACGCGAAATTGGCCACGGTCATCTGGCGGAGCGGGCGATAAAGGCCATTCTTCCGGACAACTCGGATTTTCCCTATACCATCAGGATCGTTTCCGAAATCCTCGAATCCAACGGTTCATCATCAATGGCTTCGGTCTGTGGTGGGTCGCTTTCACTGTTTGACGCCGGCGTTCCGGTTAAGAAAGCGGTAGCAGGTATCGCCATGGGCCTGATCACAGACAAGGAAGAGACTGTCGTGTTGAGCGACATTCTTGGTGAGGAGGACCATTTAGGGGATATGGATTTCAAAGTCGCGGGAACCGCGGACGGCATCACCGCCTTCCAGATGGACATTAAGATTTCGGGCGTGAGCACTGAAATCATGTCCCGCGCGCTTGAACAGGCCAGGAGGGGAAGACTTCATATTCTGAAAATCATGAACGACCTGATCCCCGAGCCCGCCGCCGATATATCAAGCCTTGCACCAAGAATCATCAGTTTCATGGTTGACCAGGAAAAAATCGGTGCGATTATCGGCCCCGGAGGTAAGAACATCAAAGCCGTCTCGGAGGCATCAAAAGCCTCGATCAATATCGATGACGATGGAAAGGTCCTCATCTTCGGCAAGGATATGGTATCCGCAAAAACCGCCGAAAATATGATAAAGGGCATTATCGAGGAGCCGGAGATCGGTAAGATATACAACGGCACCGTAAGGAAGATCATGGAGTTCGGCGCCTTTATAGAGTTTCTCCCCGGCAAAGATGGATTGTGCCACATTTCAAAACTGTCTCGGGAACGGGTGAACGCCGTAGAAGAGGTGCTCAAGGTGGGGCAACAGATTCCGGTGAAGCTGATCGAGATTGATAGAATGGGCAGGATGAATTTGAGTTACATCGACGCCATCGATCCGGATGGAGAAAGAAAACCCCGGGAGGGAGACAGGGGCCCTGCAGACCGGCAGCCCAACAACCGGGAACGGTCTGACGGCAGGAGTAACCGCGGAGGGGACCGCAGATAGCACTAACGTGGGATTAAGAATACCCGTAACAAAAAGGACCGGTGTCAAACTTCCGGTGTACGTCTCCGCCGGAAGCGTGGGCGCCGATCTCTGCGCATTTCTGGAAAAACCGGTTACGCTTCAACCGGGAGACCGGTTCCTTTTTCCCACAGGCTTACGGCTGCAGATACCCGATGGGTATGAAGGCCAGGTGAGACCTCGCTCCGGTCTGGCGGTAAAGCACGGCGTAACGGTTCTCAACGCACCGGGAACGATAGATTCTGATTATCGGGGTGAGATCAAGATAGTCCTCATCAATCTCGGTAGAGAAGCATACACCGTCGAACCTGACGAAAGGATAGCCCAGCTTCTTATCGCGCCCGTCATACGCGCGGATTTTGAGCTTTCTGATTCGCTGGACACATCCGGCCGGGGCGAGAACGGATTCGGCTCAACCGGCGCATAATATGGCAAGGCGATACTGGTCGCTTTCATTCTACGTTGGCAGAGAGTTCCTCTTTTCGTTCATAGTCGCATTTCTGTTTTTCTTCTTTATCTTTTTCATGAACAATATCCTCATACTTGCCGAAGAGGTACTGGCCAAGAACGTCCCGCCTCGTGATGTTCTCCTGCTTATCATCTATATGCTGCCGTCGGTGATATCGATCACTTTCCCATTTGCATCGCTCGTCGGAGCTCTCATGGCCGTGGGCAGGTTTTCATCGGATAACGAACTTCTGGCAGTCCAGGCTTCCGGGGTTTCAAAAGCGAAGCTGTTTGTCCCCTTCCTGTTTATCGGGCTTATTTTTTCGGCCTTCTCCTTCGTGAGCAACGATTATCTCATTCCGCTTGGTAATATCAATTTCGGGAAACTGTACAGGCGGATACTTCTGACAAATCCTGAGCTCGAGCTTGAATCGTTTGCGGTAAAACGATATCAGGACTCGGTTATCATTACCGGCGAAGTCAACGAAAGGCAGATCAGCAGCATCGTGATTCTGGACAAGACAGAGGAGAAGAACAAACGAGTCATTTCGGCCTCTGAGGCAACGCTCATGGAGAATGCGGAGCAGGGCGGCGTGATATCCTTGAAGCTTGAGGATGTATTTAGCCACACCGCGGAATCGAACAAAAAGAAGGAGTACGAATACTTCGAGTCTGAAGAGATGATATACAATATTCTGCTTTCCGATATCAGTTTTTCAGTTTCGAGTCCGGGACCCCGCGAAATGAGCTCGGTGGACGTCTATGCCGCTATTCTGGAAAAAAGGGCCGAACTGCAGGAAAAGATAGATGCCCACGAAAAAGACATCAAAAAAAGCCTTTGGGGCCTTACATCAAATTACTACGCCCTTGTCGAAGACACGGGTATCAACGGGAAGCCTTCGCCGCAGCTGCAGAGAAGC
>JAFGHN010000278.1 GCA_016930115.1 Spirochaetales bacterium
CCGGGTGGGTGATATAGCAGAGCTCAACCTGCCGGGCGGCAGGCGGCTGCTGACCGTCCTCGATATCGACTATCCCGCTTCCTGATCCGTACGTAGTGATCGGTAAGACCACCTCAACCGCGACGCCCAAACCCGGAACGCGGCCCGGCGCCGCATATTTCATGTGCCTCTGTCGAAATCGGCCTTTGCCTCACGTCTCAATTCTTCGGACTCAAGATAGTCATACGCCGTCATGGCGAGCATTTTGGCCGCCTGCAAAGTGACCTCTCTGCCGCGGGGCGTGACGGTCGCCTCGCAGAACCCCGCCGAATGCGCAGGAATACCCGCGCCGCGATCCACAATAGCGAGATAGGGTTGAATCGACGGCAGATAGTGACTCAAGTTTCCGATATCGGAAGACCCTCTGCTGCCGTCGTCCTCGTCCGGGGTGATTCCCAGAGCTTCCATGGCCGCCGCTACCGCGGCTTCGAGCGGCCTGTTCCGCCTGATGGGATCGAGCACGGGATGATCGATCTCTATCTTGCAGGTCGTCCCGGTGGCCAGGGCCGCACCCTCGGCGCATTTCTTCACCCGCTCGAAAAGCTCGTCCCGGTAGGCGATGCTCCCGGCGCGGACATAGAACAGCCCCGCCGCGTAATCCGGGATGATGTTGGGGGCTGCCCCGCCGTGGGTGATGATGCCGTGCAGGCGGCCGTCACGTTTCAGGTGCTGTCTCAACGCGTTCATGCTGGTATACGCAGTCACGATCCCGTCAAGGGCATTCAGCCCCTGATCCGGGGAACCCGACGCATGGGCTGCTTTGCCGAAAAACTCCATTTTGAACTTGATACGGCCAAGATTGTCCTTCCCCGGGATGTTTGAGTCGCTCGGATGAAACATAAGCGCCATATCCATATCAGCGAAAACCCCGGCTTCCGCCAATTTCACTTTCCCTCCGCCGCCTTCCTCAGCGGGCGTCCCCACAATCGCGAGGTGACCCGCCGCATCGCCGAGAACATCCTTGAGGGATATCACCGCTCCGATACTGGCGGCGGCGATGATATTGTGGCCGCACCCGTGGCCGATTCCGGGCAACGCATCGTACTCTGCAAGAAGGGCAACCGTCGGCCTTGTTTGCCGCTTTCCCGCGGGCCTCCCCAGGAAAGCAGTTGCAATCCCGCCGGGGCCTTTCTCCACATCGAATCCGTTTCCGGCCAACACCCCGCTCAGGTACTCGCAGGCTTTGAACTCCTGATACGCGGTTTCGGGGTTGTCTTTCAGCCAATCGGCGACCGCGAATATGTTATCGGATAGCTCATCGACACGTTGGCAGATTTTTTTCCTGGTCTTTTCCACACTCGCCTCCTCATCGACGGTACGTCCGCCCCATCCTACTGCCTGTATGCGATGAAAAACAACCGGTGAAAGGGGAAAAGCACATGACCATTTGTCTGCACCGGATAGGTTGTGCTCACTTCCTCGGTCACTTCCTGAAGAAACTCATGCCGTTCCGGTTCGCCGTCGATCCGCGCGAGGTACGGCCTGAGAGCGGTGCTCTCGAGCATGGTCACGATTGAAGCATGTGAATCCATCTCATGGATGTAAGCGGTCTGCCAGATCACGACGCTCCGGGCGACCGGCGAAAGAAGGTCGTAATAGAAGCCTGCACTCCCGACGACAAGCCGCGATATCCCGGCCATAAGCCCCATCCACCGTGCGCGTGCGGCGACGGCCCGGATAGCCTGCCGGACCGGCATCTCCTCTTGAAGGGGTATCTGCACGGCAAGAGCGCCCGGACCCCGAACCATACCGAAGAGATGCGGGATCAGTGTTTCATGGTCCGGGATCCACTGCAGGGTGGCGTTGGAGTAGACAAGATCGTAGCGCGGCTCACAGGGAAGGTCTCTCACGTCTGCATGTATCCACCGTCTGTCCGGATAGTCTCTGCGCGCCTTTGCGGTCATTTCCTCTGAGGAATCAACTCCCGTCAACTCGCTTGCGGGCCATCGTTTGGCGAGAACCTGCGTGCTATTCCCAGGCCCGCATCCCACATCGACAACTGCCCGAGGCGCATCCAGCTCGATACGGGAAACGAGATCGATTGAGGGCTGAGTTCTCTCCTGTTGGAATCGCAAATAGAGGTCGGGATTCCATTGCGTGCTCATGGTTCCTCCGTGTTATTTCACGCCGCAACTCTATACGCTGTTTTTTTAAGATGCAACCTCTGTTATACTTGCGTGGTTCAACACATGAGGAGGATTTTCATGGCTAAAAGGGCAATAACAATTCTCGGCGGAGGCAACACCGGCTTTGCAACCGCGGCGCAGTTGACCCTGTGCGGATATGAGGTCGCCCTGTGCGAGTTGCCGGAATACAAAGAAGCTGTTGCGCCTATCATCGAGAACGGCGCCATCCACCTGGCTGGCGTGGCAAAACAGGGCACGGCAAAACTCCGGATGGTGACGACCGACCTGGCCGAGGCGCTGGCTATTTCCGATACGCTGTTATGCATAGTGCCGTCTTACGCGCACAAGGCTTTCGCTCTGGCGTGCGCCCCGCACTTGCGCGCGGGCCATACAATCGTCCTGATGCCCGGAAACCTCGGCTCATTGGAGTGGGCGCGTATCCTCCGGGAGAAACAGATAGACGGCGTCACCATGGCTGAAGTTGAGACCGCGCCTTACGTGTGCAGGAAGACGGCGCCTGATACGGCGACAATCTGGGGTGTGGTGAGCTCTTTGGGCCTGGGCGTATTGCCCACCAGTGAGACCCGCCGCGTCCTCGAGCTCATGACACCGCTGTTCCCCGGGATACGATCATATCCCGATGTGCTTGCCTGCGGTCTTTCGGCGGGAAACCCGGTGGTCCATCCGGCAGGTGTCATTCTCAATGCGGGCAGAGTGGAGTACTCCCGGGGTGAGTTTTATTTCTATGAAGAAGGAGTGTCGCAAAGCGTCGCAAAGGTCATCATGACCCTCGACCAGGAACGACGGGATATCGGAAAGGCGCTCGGTTATGATCTGCTCCCGGTTAACGAGTCTTTTCACGCCGCGGGTTTCGGCCCAAAAGGAGATCTGTGGGCCACCATCAATGGCAGCCTCATGCTTACCCGCCTGAAGGCCCCGGGTGTCTTGAACAACCGCTGGCTGACCGAGGATATTCCGTACGGCATCGCCACCTGGAGCAGGCTTGGCGCGCAGTACGGTGTACAGACACCCCTCATGCAGGCGTTTGTAGCTATCGGCTCGGTAATAATGGGCTTTGACGGCTGGGAAAGAAGCCGCAGTCTTGAAGACCTTGGTATCGCGGGTATGGATAAGCGAGCTCTCAAATCATATCTTGAAAGCGGAAAGCAGGGATAGTTTCCTGACGGGGTAAACGGGGCGGCCGCCGGCGCCGCCCCAATTCATTCACGACGATTTGTTCCGCCGGTCGGCTACTTGAGATTATCGCTCAAGAACTTCTGCCACGCTTCCGAGGTCCCGCGTGCCCACTGCGCGATCATTGTTCTGTCCCAGCCGATGCAGTAGTGACGAACGCCCATGGCCCAGTAGTCTTTAATCGCGTCAACGGTCGGCGCTTCGACTCTTGGGTGTTTGCCGGCCTTGAGAGCCTTTTCGATCATTTCGCGGTGTTTCTTCTGGACACCCTCGTCCCTCATCGCTCCGGGCTTCCCGACACTTATCGAATAGTCGGCAGGTCCGAATTGCAGCATGTCGACACGGTCGATCGCCAGTATTTCATCGAGGTTGTCCATCGCCTCTTCCTTTTCAATCATCAAAACAACGACGATATCCCGCATCGCCTGGACCCATTGTTCCGCATTCATGATTCCCGCGCCGTATCCGTTGATTCTCCTCGAGCCCGCGCCGTGAACACCCTTGTCCTGCGGTGACTCGGCGTGTATGTAGCGTATACAATCCTTTACCTCGTCGGCATTGCGGATGTCCGTGAAAAGGACGCTATCGAAGCCCGAATCCACGGCCCGTTGGGTCAGCCACATCCGCGGCTCC
>JAFGHN010000279.1 GCA_016930115.1 Spirochaetales bacterium
ATGTGTTCATGAACGGAACCCGCCGGACGGGCTCGGCACGGCGGGGCAGCCGACCGCCGGGCTTGACCCTCGGGTAGCCGGCGGTCAAGCTTGTCGGAACATATGATAGAAACTGAACGATTGCTGATTCGATATTTTCGGCCGGCCGATTACGAAGATCTCTACGAGTATCTGTCACTCAAAGAAATCTACGGGTTCGAGCCGGGGAAATTTTTGACCTGGGAGCTCGGGTATATTTTCAATCCGGCCTTCCGCGGAAGAGGATATGCTTCGCAAGCCGCGGAAGCGCTGATATGCCACGCTTTCAAGCATCAGAATATTCATCGCGTTATGGCCCGCTGCAGCGTGGAAAATATCGCGTCCTGGAAATTACTGGAGAAAATCGGCTTCACCCGGGAGGGACACTTCAGAGAATACGGCTTCATTCACAGAGACACCGACGGCGACCCGATATGGAACGACGTGTACGAGTATTCGAGGATCAGGGACGGATCTTAGTAATTGCCCCGCTTGCCCGCGACCCGGGATAGGTCGCAGTGTACCGGTGCCGCCCGCGGTCGCGAAGGGCCGCCGAACTCGCGCGGCTGTCCTATTTTTTTGCCCGCCCGGGCCACGCATCCGGATCGAGCAGGAACGACGGTTTTTCGCCGGCGAGAAGCTGCAGTATTTGGTCCACAACACCTTGGGAAGATCGCTGGCTTGCCTGCGAGGTGTTCCCGGCGGTGTGCGGCGTCGCGACGACGTTGTCCATCTGCAGCAGCGGATTGTCCGCCTCCGGCGGCTCGATTTCGAAGACATCGAGCCCGGCTCCGGCAAGGTGCCCATCCTGCAATACGCGGATGAGCGCCGCCTCGTCCACCACCGGTCCGCGGCTGGCGTTGACCAGATAGGCGTCCGGCTTCATCAGCTTGAGCTCGCGCTCGCCGATCAGATGCCGGGTCGACTGCGACAGCGGTATATGTATCGTGACCACGTCCGCCTGCGACAGCACCTCATCAAGCCGGGAGGTCATGCGCACCCCTTCCGGGAGCCTTGTACCGCCCGACACGTAGGGGTCATAGACGATTACTTTCATCTTCAGTCCAAGGGCGCAAATTTCGGTAACCCGCCGGCCTATCCGTCCGTAACCGACGACGCCAAGGAGATGGTCCCTCACCTCCAATCCTCGCAGATCGTCCCGCGTCCAGGGCTGCTTCTGTCGCAGCATCCGGTCGGCTTTCACCACGCGTTTGGTCATTGCCAGCATGAGCGCGACCGCGTGTTCCGCGGTACTTTCGGTGGGGCCGTCGGGAGTATTCGCAGTCAGGACGCCGCGTGCGCTCGCCGTGGGAACGTCGACGTTGTTGAAGCCGATGCCGTGCCGGATGGCCATCTTCAACCGCGGGCCGGCACGGTCTATGAAGGCGGCGTCCACCTGAGAGGCTCCGATGACGGCGACATCCGAATCCGGCAGATTTTCCAGAGTGCCGTTTTCGACGACATCGGCATGAGATTTCAGCCGTGCGAGCTCATCGGGATACAACTTCATTTCTATCCATATTCTTGGTTTCATACGCTTCTCTCCTTATTTGAACAACAGCATAATCCTCTGCCATGCAGCGTTTCGGCAGGTTCGCGCCAATCGAAAACCCGGTCTGCGCGCCGATCACAGCTTGGCGCTATGCCTTCTTGAGAAACGCCTGCGCCCCGGACCTCACCAGCTCGATAATGTCGGTTGATATAACAAGGTCTCTACCGTAGATAACCTTTGATGCTCGGATTTTTTCGATTGCCGCATCCATCGCTTTTGCGACACGCGGGTGTTTGTAATTGCCGGGCTCGCCCATGGACTGGGACAGGTCGTAGTGGCCGATGATCGCAACATCCAGACCCTCAATCGAGAGGATGCCGTCCAATTCGTCCAGCGCCGACTCGTCCTCGAGCAGGGCGGTGACCAGCACTTCTTCGTTGGCTTTGGCCATGTAAGCCGGCACATCTTCGGGGATCACGTAGTCAGCGTATTTGCTCGGGAAAAAGCTCCGAACTCCCCGCGGGGCGAAGCGGCAGGCGCTCACGAGCGCCTCGGCATCGGCCTTGCTTGCGATATGAGGTCCCATGATCCCCAGTACGCCGCGGTCGAGGAAACGGAGGATCGTCGAGGGATGGATGTTCGGGACCCTCGCGAGAGTCGTCAGGCCCTTGGCGTCGGCCATCAGCACCATCTCTTCGATGTCCGGGAGGGAGAAGAAGCCGTGCTCCGCCTCGAGAAAGATGAAGTCGAACCCGAGATTGCCGACCACTTCAACGAGGGGCAGCGACTTGAACGGGAAGGCGATACCGTATGCCTTCTTTCCGGCTTTGATTTTGGCTTTGGCTTTGTTTGCGCGCACGGAAGCCTCCTTGGCGGGTGATACGTAAGAGTAGCGCCGCGCCGGCGGCCCGTCAATGAGCGTCGCCCGGAGCGTCCGTCAACTGGTACCGGTGTGTCCTGATACCGCCAGCGGGCGACCGGGGCACGCTAAACTTCGCGGTTATTTTTTCTTGCCCGCCCGCCCCGGCCAGGC
>JAFGHN010000280.1 GCA_016930115.1 Spirochaetales bacterium
TCACGGTGCTTGAGACTCTGAGCAAATCGCCGATATGCATCGTTCACATCCACAGCGAGAAAGACTCCTACTTCGATTTGCTCCTTGACTATCCCTGCAACGGGATCAGCTGGGAGGACCGCCTCGCAGGACCGACGGTGGCGGAGGCCCGCAAGCGGACCAACAAGTGTCTGGTAGGCGGAGTGGATCACTACCTGGCTCTGAAATGTACCCCCGACCGGATCGTCGCCCAGAGCAAAGAGGTGATCGAAGCGGCCGGAGGCCGCGGGCTCATCCTCGCTCCGGGATGCACCTTTTTCACCGGCACGCCGGAGGCGAACATGCTGGCGCTAAAAGCAGCCGTGGGCGCTTGAACCGGTAACCGAGGGGCCATGGCCGGAAACGGTTCGCTCAAACAGAAGGTCTACCGGCAGGTTTTTGAAAAGATCATAGAAAACAAGTTTCCCCTGGATGAGTTTTTGTCGGAAGGCAAGCTGGCAAAAATGTTTGGGGTCAGCCGCGCCCCGGTCCGCGAAGCCCTGGTTGAGCTCTGCAATGAGAAGATCCTCCGTAATATCCCGCGCGCGGGCTATCAGATCGTCCAGCTTTCCCGGAAGGAGCTGCGGGACGCCTTGCAGCTGCGGCTGATACTGGAAACCGAAGCGATGAAACTGGCGTGCGATCGACTTAATCCCGAATCGGCCGGCCGGCTCCAAGCGGTGAAAGAGGAGCTTCGCGAGATCGAAAGCCGGGAAGATGCCGGCCTGGAAGAGTGGATAACCAGCGGCTCGCATCTGCATCTCACCATCGGCGAGCTGTCGGGGAACCGGTTGCTGTGCGAAAAGATCCGGGAAACCCTCGGCCTCATCCGACGGGCCATGGTTCAGATATACCTCGATCAGAAGTACCCCCGCCGGCAACAGCCGTTGCTCCACGAACAGATTCTCGATGCAATGATACGAGGCGACAAAGAGGAAGCCGTGAATTTGCTGCGCAGGGACATCAATACTCTGTGGGAAATCCTTCAGGAAACCTGAGGGGCGAGGAGGGGCTATGGCGGGAGCCGGAGCCACGAAGAAGGGCGAAACGGCGCGCAAAGATATCTGGGCGCTGGTCCGCGAAAACGTCATCGGGCGGGATGCTTCCATCGAGACTCCTTTCGGGCGGCGCCTGCTCACCTATGCGGACTACACGGCCTCGGGCCGCGGTGTGGAGTTTATCGAAAGCCACATCCGGCAAATCCTCCGGCACTACGCCAATACCCACACGGAAGATGACGCCACCGGCGCGATTACCTCGGCGCGTCTGCATCAGGCCGAAGCGACGATCAAACGCCTCGTGAATGCCGGTCCCGGATACAAGATCATCGAGGAGGGCAGCGGGACTACCGGGGCGGTGCACCGTCTGCAACAGATTCTCGGTCTCTATGTTCCACCGGCGGCGATGGATTTGTTCACCAAGCTGCTCAAACAGCATCTGGAAGGGTGCCAGTTCGATTCACTGAAAAGCTACCTGCTTTCCAAGCGGCCGGTCGTGTTCGTCGGCCCCTACGAGCACCACTCCAACGAGGTGTCCTGGCGGGAGTGCTTTGCCGAAGTAGTGGAGATCGAACTGGACCGGGAAGGGCTCCTGGATCTTGACGACCTGGAGGCAAAGCTCTCGCGGCCCGAATACGAGGGGCGGCGCTTGATCGGCGCCTTTTCCGCCGCCTCCAATGTGTCCGGAGTGACGACACCCGTGTACGAAGTCGCACGCAGGCTGCACCGTCACGGCGCTCTGGCATTTTTCGACTACGCCGCGAGCGCCCCCTATACGGAAATCGATATGCGCCGGGATGATGAGGCCTACTTTGACGGTATCTACTTCTCTCCACACAAGTTTCTGGGAGGCCCGGGATCGAGCGGGATACTGATCATCCACGAAGGGGTGTACCGGAAGGACCTTCCACCCACGGTCGGCGCGGGCGGGACGGTGGATTACGTCAGCTTCAACGAGCAGGCTTACAGCGTCGATATCGAGGCCCGGGAAAAACCCGGCACACCGGGAATCCTCCAGATCATCCGGGCGGCCATGGCCATGGAGCTCAAGGATTTGCTCGGAACCCGGCGCATCGCGGCGCGGGAAAACGAGTTGATTCACCGGGCATTGGAGAAGTTCAACGGCTGTTCCCGCATCGAGATCATGGGTAACCGTGATCCGGACAAACGTATCCCGATCTTCTCCTTCAATATCCGGGTCGACGACTCGTATCTCCATCCTCGTTATGCGACCATCCTGCTCAACGATTTGTTCGGTATTCAGAGCCGCGCCGGTTGCTCCTGCGCCGGCCCCTACGGGCACCGGGTCCTTCACATCGACGGGCAGAAATCCCTCAAGTTCAAGGACCGGCTGATGCACGGCTTTGGAGGTCTCAAACCGGGCTGGATCCGGATCAACTTCCACTACCTGATGACCGATGCGGATTACCAGTTCATCATGGCCGCCATCTGCTTTGTCTGTGAGTACGGCAGGTACTTCCTGCCGCTGTACGAGTTCGACATCCACACCGGGGGCTGGCGCCACCGCACCTACCGCGCGGCAGAAGTCACTTCCGGCCTTGAGCAGGCGCTGGAAGATTTGCCCGGCGCCGGCAGCCGCGGCGCCTTGGGCAACGCGCGCGCGGGCGGGGAAGATCCCTTCCGGGAGCAGGCAGACGCGAAGACCCGCAAAGCCCTCTATGATCGATACCTGACAGAGGCCAAGATCCTCGGAGAAGAGCTGAAAAGAAGTTTCGAAAGCGAAAAAATGAAAACCACCGAGAAAGACCTCATACCCTTTGTCTATGTTTAGATCGGAAGTGCCGATGAACATCGACGAACAACGGACAACCGTATTTCGGGCGCGAAAGAGCTTTAAGAGAATCTGGATCATGATCGTAGGTTTCGGGATTTTTATACCCTTCGGTCTGGCGCTGTATTTCGGTACCGGAGATTCAAAAGCCCTGTTCGCGACGGCCTTCGGCGGAGTATTTGCCCTGGCGCTCATCTTCATGGCGTTGGCACCGGGGTCCCGATACGCAGTCGGCAGGGACGGCATCCTCTTGAAAAAAGGGAAGTCCGCGAGATTGGTCGCTTACCATGAGCTGCGAGGGGCGGTGGCACTCTCGGAATCTCAGGCGGTGGATGTGCTGAACCGTTACCTTGGGCCGGCAATCCACAGCGAGCAGTCTTTGAGTCTCAAAGAATGGTTTAATTCGCACAAAGCCTACGGCAATTTTCTACGCTACTGCAGCGTCCCGGTACTCCAGGAAACGACCTCAAAAGGAAGCCGGCGGAACATCGTCAAATTCGACAGCCGCACCTCGGGCAATTTCGTGATCCTGAAGCTCAAGTCCGGCGAGGAGTTCCTCTTAAGCCCTGTCGACTGCGACGGGTTCGTTGCCGGAATTTCTTCTTTCACCTGGATCAAGGACAGGTCGTCTTTTTCATCCTATGAGGCCCCGGTGAGCCAAATGACCCCGGAAAAAGATAAACGGATGAGAAAGTCGTTCCGCGTCTACGCGGCAGTCACCGCCGTGGCGCTTTCGGCGTTCAGTATCACCATCATCAACTTGCGCCAACCGGGCAACTCGCCGTCATCTCTGGACACCGGGGAAACGGCTACCGCGCCGTCAGACGGAGAGTCCGCCGGCGCTCCCGCCGACCCGATTCCAGACACCGGCTGGGTAGACGGAGACACGTTCCGCACGCTGATAACCGCCGGTATGCAGGTTCCCGAGACCATGGGCGCCGAGGAGAAATCAAAAGAACTGGACCGCGCCGTCGCCGCCGGCTGGCGGTACGGGGTCATATCGGGAATGCTCGGGGGTTATCTAAAGAATTCGGGACTCAACCCGGACGAAGAGTTGTTTGCTGAGCTGAACGCGGCGGTTGAGGATGCGATCTTTGGGATCGAGCCCGAAATCATCCTCCGGGAAACAAACGCCGGGTTCACCGAAATAGCCGTTGTGCTCGAGCTTTCTTCACCGGGCCTCCGTGAAAGAACTGAAGAGCGGCTTGATGAAGTCGTTGCCGCGCAATAACCGCGATACGTCAGGGACCTTCCTCGTCAAACTGCCTCAGGTTTCTCCTGGGAAATTCCCGGTACGGGTAACGGGCCAAAGCCGACTCATCGAGATCCACTCCCAGGCCTGGTCCGGTCGGAAGCGCGATATAGCCGTTCTCGGGCTTGAGCGGGTTTACACAGATATCATCGCCCCTCTCGGCAAAGTTGACGAAATACTCGGTGATGAGAAAGTTCGGCATCACGGCGCACGCCTGGACCGTCGCCGCCAAACCGATCGTTGTGCTGTTATAGTTATGCGGTGACATGACCACGAGGTACGGCTCCGCCATGGCGGCTATCTCCTTGAGCTCCAATATGCCGCCGCAGTTGCCGACATCGGGGTTGAGGATATCCGCGGCCTGTTTTTCGAATACCTCACGGAACTCGGTCTTGGTGTAGAGCTCCTCCCCGGTGACGACGGGCAGGTTGATGCTCCCGCGCACCGCGGCCAGGGCGTCCACGTTGCGGGCGGAAACCGGCTCCTCGAACCAGAAGGGGTTGAACTCTTCCATCATACGGGCGACGCGGACGGCGTGAACCGGCGCCAGGCGGCGGTGGACCTCGATGAGGAGGTCGATTTCAGGGCCGACGGCTTCGCGTACCGCCGCCACGCACCCGACGGCGGCCTTTTCGTCGTCCCTGCTGATGTGCGTCCGCCAGGGGCCGGGAAACGGATCGAACTTCATCGCCGAAAAGCCCTGGCTGACAAGCGCCTTCGCATGCCGGGCAGTCTCTTCTTTTGTCTTTCCGCCCCACCCGTTTGCGTAGACGCGAATCCTGTCCCGGCAAGGCCCGCCCAGCAGGTTGTACACAGGGGTTCCCGTGGCTTTGCCGGTGATGTCCCAGAGTGCGTGCTCGATTCCGCTCACCGCGCTGTAGAGGTCCATCGCGCCGCGTTTTCCGGCAAAGTCATGGTAGGCCATAAACGTAAAATGCTTTATGTGAAAGGGGTTCCGCCCGATCAGGTAACGCCTGAGCTGCTGCACATGGACTTCGATAGCCAGGTCACGGTCGGATTGGGTATAGCATTCGCCCCAGCCGTGGATACCCTCATCGGTTTCCACCTTGACGAACAACCAGTTCTTCCCCGTCCCGGGATGGACGATGAAGGTTTTGACCTCAGTAATGTTCATCTCGATACCTCCTTGCTGCGGGAGCAGCCCGGGTCGATTTTATTAGGGCCGATCATTTGGCCCAATATGAGCCTATCCAGTTGGCCATCTGCGGCAACGGTGCCGGAGGACGGCTTAAGATGAACTCCTCGTCTATGTCAGTGCCCAAACCGGGACCGGACGGGATTTCGAGGTAGCCGTCTTTGTACCTGATGGGTTCAATCAGCATCTTGTTGTACAGATCGAGGTAGGGATAGAAGAACTCCTGGAACTGCACGTTGGGGATTGTCGCGTCCAGATGCAAACTGGCCA
>JAFGHN010000281.1 GCA_016930115.1 Spirochaetales bacterium
GCGTTTCGACCGCTATCATGACATCCCCCGGCCACGTATTTCTCGCATTTGATACCGACGAGCCCGCGGAAAACGCCTGGATGTTTGAGTCCCAGGGATTCACATCGATAAAATACGATGGAACAATCTGGCTGCCGATTGAGACTACGGTTCTGCAAAAGGGTTTCCTGAATGCCTGGGAGACGGCATCGGGTGTGGTGACCGGCAATCCGGGAAAAATCGAGTTTCTGCCCGTTAAGGAGGAACGCGATCTTTATCCGCCGCTGCCGCTTGGGGAGAGCACGGTGACTCTCGTTGAGCCGCAACGCGAGGAGATAAACCGGCTGCTCGAAGTGTCGATGGATGATACGGTTGCACTGCTGTACGACGCCGGGGTTGCTTCGCTGACGGTCGCACTGAAAGGCGGAGACAGCAGAAAGGCCCTCAAAACACGCAACCAGCTCGGCGTGCTCCACGCACGCTTCGGAGAGACTCAGAAAGCGTTTGCGGCTTTCGAGGACAACATACGTGCCGATCCCGACTACTCAGTTTCCTACCTCAACCTTGCCAACCTGCTTGTGAGGGAGAAGCGTACAAATGAAGCGATAGAAATTCTCAAGAATGGGCTTCAAAGGGATCCCGATTCGGCGAACCTCAATCTTCTCATTGCCAGGGTACTTCACGCCAACGGAATCTATGACGAAGCAAAGGAGCATTTTGCGACTGTCCGGGGACGGATGCCCGAGCTCGCCGACCGGTACGCATACCTCGCCGGAGAGGATGATACGACAAAACGGGCGGGTATTGGTTGGGAAGAATCACCGCTTATCTGGGCTGAAGATGACGAATAAAAAAAGTCACATGCCCGGGACGTCAGAAACCTTGTTGCCCGCCCGGGCATGTGATTTTTATAAAAAGGAGGTACGTTTATAAAACAACGTACCTTCGTGTAGGTTACAGCCGAGCGGCCGCCTCTATGCGTTCATTTCCGGGTTCGGCGGCCTGTCAGGCAAGGCCTGCGGGCGAGCTGCACAGCTTGAGAATCGGCGTGCCGGTATCGAAATACCGGGGCACCGGGTGTTCAAGAGCATCGCATCCGTAGTCCAGAGAGAGTCCCCTTTCCCCAGAGAGATAGCCGCCTCCGTCCCCGTTTTGCAGGGCAGTCTGATACCCGTTTATCAGATCCGCAGCGGCTCTGGTCGCGCGTGTCACGAGCTCGACGGCGGAACGGCGAAGCTTTTCACCCGTATTTGGGTGAATATACGGCATGGCCGATGCGAAAAACGGAAAGGTGTGGTCGGGAGACCGAAGGGCCTTTGCCAACAGAATTGCCGGATAGAAAGAAGCGGCAACTGCCGCTATTGTGCAGCCTGAAAACCGGCGAACGAAACCCAGGAAGCGCGCAAGAGCACGGTTGTAGAACTGCCTTTGGATCAGCCCGTGCTGTTTGAGAACCGGGAAGACGGGAAGCGACTGTTCTTCGGTTCCAAAGAAACGGCTGACCAGTTCGGGCGTCATGTTGTTGCCGCCGGAGACTCCGCGGAGCGTATGGCTGAACCTGCCGCGGTTATCGAGCTGGGCTCCAAGTTCATTTGCCTGCGCACCCTGGGCCCCGGCGGGACGAGCGGCGTCTTTTCCGCACATGTACAGGTCCAGAAAAGTCTCAAAGTCCCTGTGCCGCACTTGAGAGACGGCCGAGCTCACACGGTCGCTCTCCGGGTACTTGCCGCTGAAATAGTTCACAAGGGGATGAAAAGCAACGTCCAGGCTGTAATGGGTAAACGCTCCGCAGATAAAACTCAGAGCTTCAACCGGCGGGTTGTTACGATAGGAGGAGAACAACGACCGGAATGGATGAAAGGTATCGCTGCCGTCCATCCCGTGTAGTCTTTTCGCTATCTGTTGAAATCGCGCCGCGTTTCTTATCGCCATCGCGTAGAACGGGCTGTCATACACCACCGCCCCCAGATAGTAGAAATGAGCATGCCTGGAGACCGCTTCCTTCACCCGCCCGTCTTCGAGAAGCTGCCTCGTCCTCTTCGCTGCAATCCAGTGGGTTAGTTCTTTCGGCATTTGCGGCTAGAGGTACTCCTTCGCGTTTTTCTTTCCTTCTTCTTCGTTGACCCTTGCGAGCAAGATTCCGCCGGCGAGAAACAGGGCCAGGATCGCCAGGATTCCCACCCGGTTGCTCCCCGACAGAACCGTGACCGTCCCCATCAACGCCGGGCCGATAACCGCGGCGAACTTGCCGAGCATGTTGAAAAAACCAAAGAACTCGGCGGCCTTCTTTTCAGGTATGAGACGCGTGTAAAACGATCTGCTCAACGCCTGGATACCGCCTTGAAAAAGCCCCACCAGGATCGCCAGGACATAGAATTGCCAGACCTGCCGCATGAGCACACCCAGAATCGTGAGACAACCGTAAGCCAGTATGGCCACAAAGATCGCCCGCTTGACGCCGATTTTTTTTGCAAAGAGATTGTAGACGAGCGCTGCCGGAAAAGCGACAAACTGGACGATGAGCAGCGCGATTATGAGAGAGCTTGATTCAAACCCGAGACTCGCACCGTAATCGACGGCCATCCGGATGATGGTGTCCACGCCGTCGATATAGAACCAGTAGGCGAGGAGAAACAAGCCGACGACCTTGAGGTGGCGTATGTCCCGCAGCGTTGCCTTCAGTTGAGACCAGCCGCCGCGTACCGCCCAACCGATCCTCCGGGATTCATCCAAGAAAGGTTCTTTGACAAAGATGAAGACGGGTACAGAGAAAACCGCCCACCAAACTGCGACCGATAGGAAGGCGATACGGATGGCCGTGGGCCCGTCCGCAATCCCGAAAAAATCAGGCTTCAAATACATGAAGACGTTGACCGCGAAAAGCAAACCGCCGCCGATATACCCGAGGGAGTAGCCGAGGGAAGAGACATAGTCGACTTTCTTTTCGGAGGCAATACCCGGAAGGAGTGAATCGTAAAAAATATTCGCGCCTGAAAAGCCAACCGTGGCGCTCACGTAGAAAACGACCGCGAGCTGCCAGTGTCCCATTTGGACGAACCAGAGTGCACCCGTCATAATGACGCCAAGAAAGGCAAAGATGAATAAGAACTTCTTCTTGGATGAGGCCTTGTCTGCGATCGCGCCCAGAAACGGGGCGAGAGCCGCCACGATGATCGACGCTATGGAATTGGCCATCCCGAGATAAAA
>JAFGHN010000282.1 GCA_016930115.1 Spirochaetales bacterium
GATGCGAACAAGGTGTCGGACCACATCTCGCTGACTCTCTTGCTCGCCATCCGCAAAGGCTTTGACCAGTACGTGAACCTGCGGCCGATACGGCTCTATCCCGGCGTTTACACCCCGGTGAAGGGCGTGACACCCGAAAATCTGGATATGGTCGTCGTCCGTGAAAATACCGAAGGCGAGTACGCCGGCGCCGGCGGCTTTTTCAAGAAAGGGACACCCGACGGATTTGCCACCCAGACGGGTTATTTCACCCAGAAGGGATGCGAACGGGTCATCAAGTATGCCTTTGAGCTCGCCCGAAAACGGCGGAAGTACAATGGCTCGGACAAGGTGGGGATGGTCACCAACTGCACCAAATCAAACGCCCTCAACTACTCAATGGTCTTTTGGGACTCGGTCTACAACCAGGTGGCCGCGAGCTATCCGGATATCAAAAAAGACATGGCGCTTGTCGATGCCATGACCATGTGGTTTGTCAAGAATCCCGATTATTTCGATGTGATAGTGGCGAGCAACCTCTTTGGCGACATCATCACCGATCTTGGGGCGATGCTCCAGGGCGGCATGGGTTTCGCCGCCGGCGCCAACCTGAATCCGGAGAAGACATACCCCTCGATGTTCGAACCGATTCACGGCTCCGCTCCGAAGTACACCGGTCAGCTGCGGGTGAACCCGGTGGCGATGATAGAGAGCGTGCGGATGATGCTCGAGCACCTCGGCGAACAGGAAGCCGCGGACGATATCGAATCTGCGGTAGCCGCCGTCCTTGCGGCTGGCGAAGTGAAAACAAAGGATATGGGCGGAAACGCGCGGACCGACGAGATGGGGGCGGCGATCGCCGGGCGGCTGCGCAAACAGTAAGGCCGGTCCGGTCGCGGGGCGAGCAAACGCCAACGGTTTCTCTGCTGCAGCCGACAAAGTGTCCTCTCAAATTGAGTTTGGCCTACCGGTATGGTAAGATTAAAATGACAACGCGCATGTTTTCTTGGGAGGCAGTGATGACTCGCAGGTATTTCACCTTTTTTGCCGGTTTGTTGTTCCTGGCGCTCATTTCCGCGCCGGTGGCGGCGGACGGTTTTGAGGATGTTTCTTTTCAGTTGATACCGGGATTTGAGCTGCCGGTTGGGCAGCGGAGCGCGGTGTTCAACGAAGCCGCCCCCTACACCGTCGGGGGCTCCGCCGCTTTCAGAGGACAGTACATCTTCCCCGGCCTGCCCCTTCTCTATCTCGACGGCACGGTGTCCTATAATCTGCAGCCGACCCAGGCGAATCTTCTCTCGCTTTTAGGCGCGGGAGTCGGCACGGGATTGAATCTCAGGGTTGGCAATAATATGAGTTTCAACGCCGGAGCGGAAGCCGGGATGTATCTCGGTATGTATCCGGGCTTGGCCACGGCGGGGAATCCGTATTTTGGCGGGAGAGTGGCGTTTTCATGGGACTTCTCTCCTTCTTTTACGCTTGCCATCGGCAGCGGGTACAAGTATTACCTCGGCTACGACGCCTCCTCCGGCGCTTACACGGACCTCTACCAGGGTGTGAACGCCACCATCGGAACGATTTTCAAAGTCAACTCGGGAGCGGAACGGACCAAGATGAAAATCGAGAACATCGAGATGGACCCGGTGTTTCCGGTATTCTACAGTTATTATGACTTGAACGCCCTGGGCAAGGTCACGGTACGAAACGAAGAGAACAGTCCGGTGACCGACGTCAAAGTCTACTTCAATGTCCCCCAGTACATGGACCAGCCGAAGCTTTCGGCAACGATACCGCTGCTGCGGCGCGGCGAGCAGGAAGAGGTGAACTTAAACGCGCTTTTCCTGAACAATATCCTGCAGCTCACCGAGCCGGCGAAGGCGTCGGCAGAGATAATCGTCGAATACACTTATCTGGGCAAACGGTTCACGCGAAAGAACCCCTACACGATCAGGATTCATCACCGCAACGCGATGACCTGGGACGATGACCGCAAGGCGGCAAGCTTTGTCACACCCCGGGACCCGACGGTGTTACTGTTCTCGAAAAACGTTATTTCGATTCTCAGGGATCATGACACGAGCCCGATCAACCAGAACTTCAGGACCGCCGTCGGCATCTTCGAAGCCCTGAGGCTCTATGGCATGAACTATGCAATTGATCCGGACTCCTCTTACATCGAACTTTCTGAAAACGCCGCCGCGGTCGATTTTCTCCAGTTTCCCTCTCAGTCGCTCACCTACCGTGCAGGTGACTGTGACGATCTTTCGATTCTCTACTCCGCCCTCCTCGAGTCGGTGAACATCGAAACCGCCTTCGTTACCATACCGGGGCACATCTTCATGGCGTTCTCACTTGGACTTTCGGAGGATGAGGCGAAAAAGGAATTCACGGATGTCGAGGATTTTCTCTTTATCGAGGGAGGAGCGTGGATACCGGTGGAGATCACTTTGGTGACCGACGGTTTCATCGAAGCCTGGGAGACCGGGGCCCGCCAATGGCGTAACGCAAGCTCGAATGAACTGGCAGGATTCTATCCTGTGCGCGGCGCATGGGAGCTCTACGAGCAGGTCTCAATTTCAGGCAGCGCGCTTCCCCTTCTGTTTCCGGAAACCACCGCAATTATCGCGGGGTACGAATCGAGCATGGATATATTTGTCGACCGCGAAGTGACCGCGCGAGCCGATTTCTACTTTGGGAAGTTGCGTGAGGATGGCGAGAATGCGAAGGTTCGAAACCATCTGGGAATACTGTACGCGCGCTACGGGATGTACGACGACGCAGAGAAACAGTTCCTCGTCGCTGCCGACAGGGACAGGAACTACACGGCGCCGATGGTAAATCTTGGGAACATCTACTTTCTACGGGGACGGTATGACGATGCTCTTTCGTGGTACCAGCGGGCAGGCGCAAAGGACCCGAAGAATGAAATAGTAGTCGCGGGACTGGCGCGCGCGCATTATGAGCTGGAGCAGTTCGATCAGGCGCGGGATGAGTACCGCCGGCTTGCCGAAATTGCCCCCGAGACTGCAGAAAAATATGCCTACCTTGGCCAGACCAGCGAAAACTACGCGCGTGCCTCGGCGGCGCTGAACAAAGGCAAAACGCTCTGGGATGCCCAAGAGGATATCGAATAGTACAGAGGGAGAACCATTGGTATGAAAATCCTCCGCCGTTTTCGCTCCGGTTTGTATATCATCGGGCTCATAGCGGTGCTGCTGCTTGCAAGCTGCCCGAACCCTCTACTCACCGGGATAGAGGAAGCGGTAGAGGTAGTGGTGACCCCGCCTGAAGTGAAAGCAGTCTATCCGGCGGCCAATTCGAGCAATATCCCCACAAACCTCGAGGTGATTACGGTTACCTTCAGCAAGCCCATCCGCAGCGCGTCGGTCACCACCGGAACCTTCTTGGTGAAGGATACCGACGGAGCCGCGGTTTCAGGAACTTTCGAGATCACGAACGACACGATCAAATTCAAGCCGAACTCAGGTGTGCTCAAATACGAGACAACCTATACGATAACTGCAACAGGCAAAATACTGGACATCGACGGTAATCCGCTGCCGGCGGCGTTTTCCTGGACGTTTACCACCGGCCTTTCGCCGGATGAAGAAGCGCCGTATGACATCATCGTCTCAATCGACAATGACGCTCAGTGGGCTACCTCGGACGACGTCGCCGTCCAAATACAGGCAAAAGACAACCGCGGTATCGCCCAGATTAATATTACCGACCTGGGGCAGACCAGTTTCTCCGCGGAGGGCTGGACGACCTTTGAAGCGGTCTACGACGAGGAAAGCTCGATTTACACGTCGACGGTTGACTGGTCTTTCTCCGGAGCCGACGGTGAAAGAACCCTCTGGGTAAAACTCAAGGATGGAGCGGGTAATACCACTGTGACCGCGGCATCGGATTCTATATCCGTGGATACACAGAAGCCGGAAATCAATTTCGTGCGGCTCAATGGCGGGATAAGCTCAACGATGTCGGACACCTATACGCTCGATGTCAGCGCAAAGGACGAGGGCAGCGGTGTGGTCCAATTCAGATACCGCACCGGAGACGGCGCAACCGCCGGGGCATGGTCCGCCTGGTTCGATCTGACTGACGGTGAAAGCAATGGGAATCTGGTCACCTTTAGTGTGGGGCAGGACGAAACCGAATGGGTTGACGTCCAGGCCATCGACGTCGCAGGAAATATCTCCGACATCGCCACCGAGGCGATCAGCTACGACTTGACCCGACCGGTCATCAGCGACAAGAACTTCACCCATTTCTCTCTGGCAAATCCGGTTTACTATCCGTTCAATGGGACGGTCATTACCATCCAATTCAACGAAGATATGAGGGAGAGCTCGGTCACGGACAGCACCTTCGAAATTCTGGAAATTACCTTGAATACTCTCAAGAAGTACGAGTATTACGTGGTCGACGTCAAGGATTTAGTCACGCAGGTCGACGGCGAAACGGTAACCTTACCGAACAGAGTCGCCGAAATCTCGGGCTTCGAGCTTGAACCGAACAACTCTTACACTATCAATCTCTCGTCGACGGTGACGGATCTTGCGGGAAACGAGCTGGGAAGCGATTACTCCTGGACAATCTCGACGGGTGACTCTACGGATTCCGATCCGCCGACGGGATCGATCGGCCTTGATGCAACCTCCCCCGGGCTGGTCGCGGTCCTGCCGACAGGAGCGTCCGCCACCAACGATCCTTCCATCGTCCTTGCCATCGATGCCACCGACCGGTACAACACCGTTGTCGGTATGAAGATATGGGGAGACTCAGGAGACCCGGGCACTTATCCGGCATTCGAGCAGGACGCGGTTTGGGAGCCTGTCACGGCGACAAAACTATGGAGTCTTTCATCCGCGTCTTTCGGCACGAGATACATTCTCTACAAGTTTATCGACGCCGCGGGAAACGCGTCGCCTGCGCCTTTGCCGCTTAA
>JAFGHN010000283.1 GCA_016930115.1 Spirochaetales bacterium
GCCAGAATAAATAAACGGATATGTTTCATGAAAAACCGCTCCTTAGTCACTAGAAAACGAGGAAATAGTCATCTATATGGTCCAAGAGCCACCGCGCCTTGTCCTGAGTTATGATCGTAACAAGACGCGATTGTGGATCTTCATTTTGAATTTCCAGGGCCTTGCCGAGCAGCTCGCGGAACTCGTCGGCATCCTGGTTCTTTGTCGAGACAGCAGTCGCCAGCACCACGTATGGCCCCGGCTTTTTTCCTTGCGAGAGCTCCACCGCCCTTTGAAAGTGGTAGCGGGCTTTCTCCTCGCTCCCGCCGAGCATGACCGGGAGCGACCCGTAGTAACTTATATAAAACTCATGAATTGTGCCCGCGCCCCATGTTTCATCGATTTCCAGGGCCCTGTCCATGAGAGCGATTGCATTGTTCCTGGTCATCCCGAGTCTCATGTCAAAGGAATCTATCGAAATTGCGCCCATCCAACCGGCGCCGCACCAGTAGAGAAACGACACATCGTCCGTCCCGGCATCGGCAAGCACTTCTTTCAAGCCGCCCGTGTCGCCAAAGAGCGCCGCTTCCTTGAAACCGGGATGTCTCACGTCCAGAGCATCGAGAAGATAGTCTCTGCCGCGCAGATACAGCTTCTTTGCTCTTGCACGCATCTGGTTGCGTGTTTCAAACTCTTCATCGGGCAGACGGTCCGAAGGCGCCTGCACAAAAGCATTGGCATACATGACGAATCCCATTCCCGTTGTCAGGAGCAGATCTGCGTTGTTGGGCGACTGCGTGAGCAGCGCCTCATACAGCTTGAGTGAAAACGGCAGCGCCTCGGCAATGAGCTGGGGATCGTCATCGCCGGTAAAAACCGAACCGGCGTCACCTGTGAGCGAATCAATGACCGTATCAATCGCCATTTGTTTCAGCGAACAGGAAATCGCCGGCCACATGAGCACACAAATAACGGCAACCACTGTGTATTTTTTCATTTCAGCTGTCATCATGACAGTTTCCCAATTCCAAATCAAGCTCAGAGCCACCGTCGTTTCCGGGCGTTCGCGGTCCTGTCAACAGGACTTCGCCTTCAGCAAACGCGTGATTTCCCTGTCAAGAGCGTCGGCAAAGGCTTTCAAGTCTTGACGCCCGGCAGGTTTGGCACGCTCCGCCTGAATCCCCGCCTCCCGAAGCCCGTACATCAGGTTTCTCATCGACAGTCTGTCCCCGATATTCTTCTCGGAGAAAACGAATCCGCGGTCATCGATAGCCCGGACGCCTGCCTTTACCAGACGCGCCGCAAGGGGTATGTCCCGGGTTATAACCAGGTCTCCCGCCCGGGCGTCTCCGGCTATCTCCCCATCGGCACGGTTCACGCCTGTCTCCACCAGCCGGAATTCGATATTGCGTGTTTCCGGCAACGCGACAGGTCTGTCCGCCACAAAGACCATCGACAGCTTCCGTTTCCCGGCGGCCCTGATTAACAGGTCGCGTACGTTCTTCGGGCAACTGTCCGCATCGACCCAGACTCTCATGGCACCGTTGCCCTGAATACCGTGGCCGCACCCGTGATCTCGTATGCCCCGGCGGCGGCAGGAACAAAAACACTCTCGCCGCCGGCGAGCTCAAGACCGTCACCGGTGCCGCATCGTAACGAGCAGGCGCCACCGGTAACGATAAGAATTTCCACGTTTCTCTCGCCCTGCTCTCTGTACGGCGATTCCGGTAAAACCGATATCCTGCTTAAACGGAACTCCTCCGCCTGCGTTTGGAAAACACGTAGACCGCTCGCCGTCTCGCGGCCTTCGAATACAGGGACCCTCTCAGTCTTGAAAGTGAGTATGCGCAAGAGCTCATCCGCATCGACATGCTTCTCGGTCAGCCCGCCGCGGAGCACGTTGTCCGAGTTCGCCATGAGCTCGACAGCGAATCCTTCAAGGTACGAATGCAGCTCTCCGGCATCGAGGAAAATCGCCTGGCCGGGCTCGAGCCGGTAGGTATTCAGAAGCAGCGGGGATATCGCGCCGATATCACCGGGCCGCTGTTCCTTGAGCCTCGAAACCCACATGCCCGCCTCATCGTTGACCGCCGGCGCCGTTTTGGCGGCAATATCAACGATCTCCGCCGCGGTATCGTGATCAAGAGTCAACAGAGACCCGAAGAACCTGCGGAGAGCCTTGGCGCCGGGCTTTTTCTTCAGCTCGGCATACTGTTTGTCCAGTGCCGTGTCTTCGAGAAACGCAAGATTGCCGACAATTTCACCCAACGGCCTGAAGCCGCACATCGCCCAAAACGATGTAAGAGCGCAGATTACCTCGGGTTTATGATTGGGGTCACGATAGCTGCGGTCAGGTGCATCCAACGGGATGCCCTGCTTGTTTTCACGTTCAAAACCCGCGCGGGCCTGGTTCAAATTCGGATGCGCCTGAATGGACAGCGCCCGCGCGGCTGCGAGCAGCTTGAACAAAAAAGGCAGCTCCCCGTTGAAGCGCTCGGCCACCCGGCTCCCGAGAAACGCCGGCGGATCACTGGCGATAAGATCCGCAAGCGGGATCTCGCCCTGTTCCTCCACCACCACCGTCGAGGGCGCTTTCGGGTGAGTCCCCATCCACATTTCGGCTTTTGGTTTCCCTTCCGGATTGGTTATTCCGAGGAGTGACGGGATGTACACCGGCGAACCCCAGGCGTACTCCTGGGTCAGGTTTTTAAGTCTGTAAACGTTCAAGCCAACAGCTCTGCGAGTTTTTTTGCGCCGGGAAGCTTTGCGTGCAGTTTCAAGCCGTGATTGAGATACTCCCGCGCCAGATCGTACGCGTGTTCCTCGGCATAGATCTCGGCGATCTTCTTCAAGAATCCCGCGGTGTCCTTAGCCGAGAAATCCAGCGCCACCAGGTCCTTCAGGTGCGCCACAAGCTCGGAGTTGTCGATCCTTCCGGAGAGCTTCACGCAACTCAAGTAGTGCAGGCGATCGATAACCTCTCTGAAGAAGTGTTTGAAGTACGGTTTTTCC
>JAFGHN010000284.1 GCA_016930115.1 Spirochaetales bacterium
AGCACGAGAATCATATTCGGCGCCGCGGGACTGAGCGCTGCTTCGCCCGGGCAAGTCGAACAGACACTGCAAACACTGCTTGATTATGGCGTCAACCATATTGACGTTGCGGCGAGCTACGGGAACGGAGAGTGTGAAAAACGGGTTGGAGCATGGATGGATGTCCATCGAGATCGTTTTTTTCTGGCTACCAAGACAGGCAAGAGGATCTACCAGGAGGCAAAGGACGAGCTTCACGCGTCTTTGGAACGGCTCAGGGTGGACAGCGTAGACCTGATTCAACTGCATAATCTCACCGATCCGGCGGAGTGGGAAACCGCCATGGGTCCCGGCGGAGCGCTTGAAGCTCTTGTGGAGGCAAAAGAACGGGGTTTGGCCCGTTTCATCGGGGTCACCGGTCATGGGCTGACCGCCCCGGCGATGCACCTTCGCAGTATTGAGAGCTTTGGCTTTGCTTCCGTCCTTCTTCCGTGCAATTATCCCCTGCTGGCCGTGCCGGACTACGGCGCACATTTCTTCCGCCTCATAAACGCATGCGAGAAAGAAGGAGTCGCGGTTCAAACGATCAAATCGGTTGCCCGGAGACCCTGGGAAGAACGGGAGAGAACCAACACCACCTGGTACGAGCCGCTTCAAGAACAGGATGAAATCACCAGGGCGGTTCACTGGGTGCTCGGCCACGAGGCCGTGTTCCTGAACACCTCCTCGGATGTGCGAATCCTTCCCGCGATACTGAAGGCGGCGGAGAGTTACTCGACACAGCCGGCGGATCAGGAGATGATTGAGCTCATGAACAGGCGTGGCATGCGGGTGATCTTCGATGGCACCCATCCAATAATGAAATAGCCACGGCACATGGCCACATCCCCTGATGACGCGAAGAACTGATGCATGTTATTCTGCCGTCCATAAAGGAGAGGCAGAAAAAATTGGAATTGACAGGGAAAAGAATCCATTGTTCAAGTTACATTAAGTTCAACCAGGAAGAATGTTCCTCCTGCGGGAGATGCCTGATGGCTTGTTCCGTATCTCATTGGGGAGCCGTCTCCTTGAGTCTTTCAGCTATCACCTGGTTCGAGGGTAATACATTCTACGGTTTCAACGGGCGGTACCCTCTGTTCTGCCAGCAGTGTAATCATCCGGAATGCTATTATGCGTGCCCCGCAAAAGACAAAGCGTTGTGTCTTGATGAAGAGCTTGGCGTTGTGTACATCAATCACACCGAGTGCACCGGCTGCGGCAGGTGCGTTCAAGCCTGTCCGTTTGAGATAAAAAGGATACATCTGGACAAGAAAGAACGCGTCGCCATCAAATGCGACCTGTGCCGGCAACTAGATACGGGTCCGGTTTGCGTGGAAGTCTGCGACCGGCAGGCTCTTACTGTTGCTGCGAGAAAGCGGGAGGAAAAGTAATGCTTGGCGGATACGTGGGCAAAATACTCAAGGTGAATCTGACGACAGGTGAGGTGACAACAGTATCTACCGACACATACGCGCCGGATTTTATCGGGGGCATCGGTTTGGGTTACCGGCTGTTATGGGATGAGACAAACGACTACACCACCGAGTGGAGTCCCGAAAACCCGGTCATCTTCGCCTCCGGTCCTTGCTGCGGGACACCGGTACCTACTTCGGGCAGGGCGGAGGTAATCGGGTTGGCTCCGCAAGGATATCCGGTTGCCTGGGCGGCTGTCTCGGGTTTGGGAGGTGATTTCGGCCCGAAAATGAAATTCGCGGGTTATGATGCAATCGTAATTACCGGCAAAGCGGCCTCTCCGAAATACCTGTATATCAGCGAACGCAAAATCGAAATAGTGAATGCGGACTCTCTCTGGGGTCTGTCGAGTTACAGCACACAGGATATTTTACTGTCAACGCATAGCAATGATGTCTCCATCGCCTGCATCGGGCCGGCCGGCGAAAATCGCGTAAGGTGGGCGGCAATCATGTCCAGCACCAGGAATGCCGCCGGACAGGGAGGTTTTGGCGCGGTGATGGGGGACAAGAAACTGAAAGCCGTCGTGATCAAACCCGGCTCCGCGAGGGTGCCGATCGCCCATCCGGACAAGCTACTGGCCGAGGTGAAGAAAATATCCGGGGAATTGTCGCCGGCGGGCCAGAACCACTCCCCGCTTTCCAGGGATCTTGGGCGTTATTCGACACGCCGTGCGAGCTGCGCATACGCCGGCTGCACCGGCGGTGTCAACGGCTGCTTACCAACGTATTACAACAGCGTTCCCCTCAAATACACCGGGTTCGGCAGCATGTCCGGCAGTATCTACTGCGCGGGAGGGGCGGCCAATTATTTCATGCTCAAAGAAGGATATTCTCCGGAAGTAAACTTCGAGATAAGCAAACTCGTCGACCAATTAGGTCTCAACTCCTGGGAAGCGTTTGTCGGCATCGACTGGTTTATCCAGAATTGTTTTAACGCCGGAAAACTGACCGATCTCATGGGCGAAAGGCTCGAGTTGAACAGTAACGGTCCGGCTGTCTATCCCAAAACCGGCGTCAGCGCCGGCTTCAGCGCCGAGCTCGCCGTGAAACTCCTCAGTGGCGTCGCCCACCGGGAGGGCGATGGCGATGTTTGGGCGGAAGGAACGCCGCGGGCGGCGCAAACCATGGGGCTGTCAGGAGAGGTGTGGAGGACGCACAAACACGGCTACGGCCCCCACTGGGACGGGCGACATCTTCATTTTATCCATTACCCGGTCTGGGTATATTCCGCGCTGAGTTGGGCGGTACAGGGCAGGGATCCTTTCAACCAGGAGCATGGGTATGTGGAGCGCTACCCGTCGTTTGTCAGCGAGTGGAGTGACAAAACCCTGTGGGACACCGCCACCATCCCTTACCGCCAGATATGCGAGGCCGGGGCAAAAATCTACGGCGCGCGCCACGCCAACTCGGGCTGGGATGATCCTGAGAACGGGTATACCGACAAAGAATACGCGGTCTTCTGGCACAACCACCGCGCAATCATCAAGTCCAGCCTGACGGTATGCGACCGACAGTTTCCGTTGCTCTATGACGCTTCCAAACCTGATAAGCTTGGAGACATAGACGCCGAAGTGAGACTCTTCAACGCGGTCGTCGGCACCGATTGGTCTCTACAGGATATGAATAGGGCCGCGGAGCGGGTATTCAACGTGATGCGTGCTCTACACATCAGGCAGGGGCGCAACCGCCGGCACGATGAAAGCGTCATCAGCTACTACGAGCAGCCGGCCAACTGGCCGGATGAGCCGGGCCCGCAAACCATCGAAATCAACAAGTTCCTCGATCTGATGGACAGGTACTATCTGCTGCGCGGTTGGGACAGCAACGGGCGCCCGACGCGGTCGAAACTGGAAGAATTGGGGCTCAAAGATGTCGCCGATGGCTTGGAATGTAAAGCAAGCTTTGCGTA
>JAFGHN010000285.1 GCA_016930115.1 Spirochaetales bacterium
GGCGATCCGGCGACACTCCTCATACTCGCACGCGCGCCTGACGAGCTTTCCGTCACGAAATACCTCTTTGATCTTGACCGGGCCAAAACGGGTCTCCACCGTTGCCGGCCGCCGTTCGAGATAACATCGCGACACGGCGCGTTGCCGTATGCCAAGGGTGGTCGTTTCTGCAAAGATCATCGCCTCGAGTTTCAGTTCCGTCTCGGGCCGGCAGAGAACCGAAAGAAGCACACCCGGACGGCCCTTTTTCATCAGCACGTTTGTCAGATGGACATCAAGCGCGCCCTGTTCGAGCAATTCCGGCATCAGATATGAGTAGATTTCCGGATTCATGTCGTCGATATTCGTCTCAAGCACAAGAAGATCTTCGGTCTGTGGAGCATCTGCGGATGAAACATCGGTACCGAGGAAAACCCTGAGCACGTTGGGCCTTTTGAATTTCTTCTTCCCGGCGCCGTAACCCGCCGCGTCGAGCCGCATACGCGGCAGCGGACCATACGCGCCGGCAACCGTCTGGATGATCGCGGCCCCGGTTGGGGTGACGAGCTCACCCTCGACATCGCTCTGGTACACCGGCGCGCCCTTGAGCAGCTCCACCGTAGCCGGCGCCGGCACCGGGATCAAGCCGTGGGCGCACTGGACGTAGCCGCTCCCGGTGGGGACGGGGGAACAGACTGTTCTCTGGGCACCGATCATGATCAGACAGATCGAAGCCGAGACGATGTCGACGATTGAATCCACCGCGCCTACCTCGTGGAAATGGACCTCCTCCACCGAAACGCCGTGTACCTTTGCTTCAGCCGCCGCGAGACGCCCGAAGATACGCATCGCGAGATCCTTCACCTCCGCAGTGAGACCGCTTCCAAGGATGATAGATTCGATGTCCTTCAAATGCCGGTGTACGTGTTCGTGTCTCGTGGGCACCACGTTGAAGTCGCAGGCATTGATCCCGCCGCAGTCGCGCCTGCTGATCTCAATCCGGTACCCGTCGAGGCCGAGGGAGGCAAGCTGTTTCTCGAACTCGCCCCGGTCTAGCCCCAGATCGAGCAGCGCGGCGACGGTCATGTCCCCGCTGATGCCCGACTGGCAACTGAAATAGAGTGTCTTATTGGAATCAGCCATGTTTTCTCTCCGCAAGATGATTGATAAGTGACGCACTGTAGGCCGCCCCGTAGCCGTTATCGATATTCACGACGGAAATCCCGCTTGCGCAACTGTTGAGCATGGTAAGGAGCGCCGCAAAACCCCCAAAGTTGGCGCCGTAGCCGATGCTGGTCGGTACAGCAATAACCGGGACGTCGGTCATGCCCGCGACAACGCTCGGAAGCGCGCCTTCCATCCCGGCGACAACGATAAGCACCCGGGCTTGTGACAGTTGTTCGCGATGCGCAAGAAGCCGGTGCAAACCGGCCACGCCAACGTCGTAAAGACGCTCAACGGTGTTTCCCATCGCTTCCGCGACCACACAGGCCTCCTCGGCAACCGGCAGATCCGCCGTGCCGGCGGCCACGACGAGGATAACACCGTCGGTTTTTTCGACTTCCGACTGGTTGACCACCACAATCCGCGCAAGCTCGTGATATACCGCTTTTGAGATTTTCTTCGATATCGCCTCAAATACCGCGGATGAGGCGCGCGTCGCGAGGATGTTGACATCCCTGTCGAGCATCCGTTCTACGATACCGACTATCTGATCGGCGGTCTTCCCTTCACAGAATATCGCCTCAGGGTAGCCCCGCCTGATGGAACGGTGATGATCGATCTTGGCAAATCCGATGTCTTCAAAGGGGAGGTTTTTGAGCTGTTCGTACGCCGCTTCAGGATTCAAGGCGCCGTCCCTTATTCTTTCGATGAGCTCGCGAAGATTTGCCTCGTTCACGTATTTTTTTCCTCCGGCTCTGAAGGTCTGTTCATATTTCCGCGACGGTATCCTTCAAGATCAAGGGTGACGTAGGAAAAACCGAGGTCCTTCAGCGCTGCAGCCGTCATATCCATGAATTTGGTGTCGAAAAAGGCCGGACGTTCTTCCGGCGCAACTTCAAGACGCGCGATGGCGCCGTGGGCCCTTACCCGGAAGTTACGTATGCCGTTATGTCGCAGAAACTCCTCAGCCGCCTCGATACGGGATAGAAGTTCCGGCTTGATCCGATCGCCGGTGGGAATGCGGGTCGCGAGACAGGCAAAGGCCGGCTTGTCCCAATTGGGAAGCCCGAGGAGTCTGGCATGCCTGCGGATTTCTTGCTTGGTAAAGCCCGCCTCGAGCAACGGGCTTCTCACCCCGAGCTCTTTCACCGCTTGCATCCCCGGACGGTAGTCGCCCAGATCGTCCACGTTGGATCCTTCGACGATAACCGTGCCTTCCGGTATCACCCGCCTGATCGCGCCCATGATCGCCTTCTTGCAGAGATAGCAGCGGTCTTTGGTATTCGCGAGTATCTCCCCGGTAATTTCATCCGGGGTTGCGACAATCGTTTCAATACCGATCTCTGCGGCGATTTTGAGAGCCGATTCGATCTCGCTACGCGGGCAGAAAGGCGAATCGACAATGACCGCGCGGCATTTGATACCAGGCGCTTGCGCGCACCGCTGAGCAAGCAGCGTGCTATCGACCCCGCCTGAAAATGCAACCGCCACCGATTCCATGGATTGGAGTATCCGGTCAAGCTGTCTCAGTTTTGTGTCAGAACTCATTACGTGTCCGTGATACTGAAGCGTTTCAACATTACCCGGGCAGTATATAGGCAAAGCGATGATGTATCAAACCTTGACGGCGGAACACTGGAGCGAGAGGCGCCGCGGGCTTTGTGTGAGGCCACCGCCGCCTCTTCTCCCGCGGAAGCTGTCAGGAAATGCCGGGTCGGCGCCAACTCCGTACTGAAAAGCCGCAGGATCGTGGAAGAGGTCGAAATCGGCAAAGGCGCGGGAGCGACAATCGGCTCAAATCATTATTCGAGCACCGTAGAAGAGTTATTCGCCCTAGTAGAGATATTGGATGAATGAATGTACCGGTATGCCGAAGGCGCAAAAGCGCAGCCTGACAGATTGCATATCGACCCTGACGCGATTGAGAACTCCCGTCGTTGCATCCGTGCGCTGCTGCGTTTTATGGACGAAGGCAGGCGCGAGAACCTCGCAGCACTCAAAGAAACGGCCGGAGCGGTGAAGCGCCAAACACGGAGAGACAAGGAGAGCGACTATAAACGGATGATTAAAGGCATCGAAGACGGGGCAATATCCACCGATAGATGGGCGGAAATGACAGCGGTGATTTGCAGGACTCGCAGATGGATTTCAATAATAGATTATGTTTTTCGGCGGACCGGCACGTTTTCACCATGCACCATCGCCATCATTTGCCCGTAAGCAACTCGGTCAATCTTTCCAAATCCTCAGTCGAATAATAAGAGACTTCTATCCTGCCTTTGGACAGAGAGCCTTTCACTTGTACCTTCGTGCCCAGCGATTCAAGAAGATGCTGCTCAATTTCCCGCAATTCAGGTGCCTGCTTTGTTGTTGACCGCGAAATTGGTTTCTTTTGTCGGAAGCCGCTTCTTTTCATTTCTTCAGAA
>JAFGHN010000045.1 GCA_016930115.1 Spirochaetales bacterium
GTAAGCGGAGGATATACATGGCTGAAAAGATTCGTTGGGGCTTATTGTCCACGGCGCATATCAACGACGCGGTCTTCATCGCCGGCAGGCCGAGCGAGGTCATCTTCACCGGTCGCTCGGTACACGTCTGATGGATTTCATCACAGACGCTCTGGCGCAGGGCCGCCGGACCGTAAACGAATATGAAGCCAAGCAGCTTCTCGCCGGACGTGGTGTCCCCGTGTGCAAGGAGTATCTCGTTTCCGCTGTCGACGAAGCCGTGAGTGCCGCGGAAAAAATCGGCTTTCCCGTTGTCCTCAAGGCGTCGGGGAGCGGCTTCTTCCACAAGACCGATGCGGGCGGCGTGGCGCTCAATCTCAACAGGGCGGAAGACGTAAAGCGAGAGGGTGGCCGGCTCCTCAAAATACATGGCGCCGAAGCGCTTCTGGTTCAGGAGATGGTCGGCGGCGACCGCGAATTGATGTGCGGCCTGATTCGTGATCCGCACTACGGGCCGTGCGTCATGTTCGGCCTGGGCGGCATCATGACGGAGGTTTTTGAGGATGTGGTCTTCCACCTGGCGCCGCTCACGCTCGCCGACGCACAGCAGATGATTGGTGAGATCCGGCACAGAAAACTGCTCGAGCCTTTCCGGGGACAGGCCGCGGTGGATACCGACGAGATTGCCCGCGTCCTGATGACCTTGAGCGAGATCGGTCTTGAGCGCCGTGAGATCAGGTCAATCGATATAAACCCGCTCAAGATCCGCCGTGACGGCAAACCCATTGCGGTGGATGCGCTCATCGGCGTAAACGAGGACTTGAACAAGGAAGGGCCGGCGGAGGTAGAAACCGCGGCAAAGAAAGAGAAGAAACACAGTCTGGAGAGGTTCTTTGCGCCTGAAAGTGTCGCTGTGATCGGCGCGTCGGCCACGCCGGGGAAAGCCGGCCACACGGTGGTGAAGAATATTCTCGCAAACGACTACAGAGGCGAGTTGTATCTGGTCAATCCCAAAGGCGGTGAGATCCTCGGTCTCCCGGCTGCTTCCTCAATTGAGGATCTGCCGGACGGCATCGACCTTGCCATCGTGATGACGCCGGCGGATACCGCCGTTCAGGTTGTCTCCGACTGCGCGGCGAAGGGAATCGGATATTTTGTGCTCGCCGCGGGAGGTTTTTCGGAGGTGGACGAATCGGGGGAAAGCCTGCAGAAGGAGCTTGCGGATGTCATCGCCCGGACGGGAGTGCGTACAATCGGACCGAACACCGCGGGCCACACATCGACTCCCCACCATTTCACCTCGGGATTCTTTCCGCTTGGGAAGATACCGCGGGGCTATATCTCTTACATCACCCAGACAGGTAACTTCGCCACGCATACCATGCGTTACATCGCCACCGCCGAACACTTTGGCGTGGCGCGGGTCATCGGGCTGGGGAATAAAATCGATATCGACGAGACCGAAGCGCTTGAGTATATGGGGAACGACCCGGAGACGAAGGCGATTTTCCTCTACCTGGAGAATATCAAACGGCCTCGCCGTTTCATCGAGACTGCCCGCAGAGTGAGCCGGATGAAGCCGGTTTTCATGCTGAAGGGCGGCAGCACCCGCGAAGGTTCTCAAGCCGCGATGACCCACACCGCGGCGATGGCCTCTGACGAACGTATCACCGACGGGCTCATTTCGCAGGCCCGGATCACCCGCCTCTACGATTACTCTCACCTTGTCCTGGCGGCGAAAGCGTTGGCCATGATGCCGCTGCCCCGGGGCAACCGCGTGGGTTTTCTGGCTCCGTCGGGCGCGATGCTCGTTGTCCTTTCAGATATCTGCGCCGGGCGCTGGGGCCTCGCGGTTGGGGAGCTCGAAGAAAAGACGCTCAAGCGGCTTCAGGAAATCAGCCCCGCCTATATCAAGATGCGCAACCCCGTGGACATTTGGCCTTCAGCGCTCCTCCACGGTATAGAGACGAGCTACCGCGAAGCCATCGAAGCGCTTATGAACGACCGCAACATAGACGCAGTGGTTCCCATCCTCATGCTTACAGAGGATGTTGGCGTGCCGCCGCTCGATTTTCTTGTCGAGCTTGCCCGGAAGTACCCCGATAAGCCACTCTACGTTTCCTCGAGCGGAGAAAAGAAATACATGGATGGGGCGAAGGAATTTCTCGAGCCGAGAGGCGTCCCTACCTTCCCGTTGATCGAAGAGCCCTTTGAGGTGTTGTCAATCCTCAACAGGTGCCGGATGAATATGGAGCGGCAGTGAAACAGGGAAGCGCGGCGCCGGCGCAGCACGACCTGTTTAGCAATAACGAAAGCCCGGCGTACCTGTCGGAACAACTGATCACCTACATTGGAAATAAACGGGCGCTGCTGCAGTTTATCGGAAGGGCGATCGGCAAAGTCCAGGGCCGCCTGGGAAAGGACAGGCTTCGTCTTTTGGACCTGTTTTCCGGATCGGGAATTGTTTCGCGGTATTTCAAGCGGTTTGCCGATCTCCTCGTTGTCAATGATCTGGAGAGATACTGCGAGGTTATCAATCGCTGTTATCTGGCGAACCGGAGCGATCTGGATGTGGGTGAGCTCGAATCGATACACGCCGAGCTCACGGGCAACCTCGCGGCCGGGCCCCTCGTGCCGGGGATCATCACGAACCGCTACGCGCCCCAAAACGATGAAGACATTCAAGAGGGCGAACGGGTCTTCTACACCAACCGGAACGCCCGGTACCTCGATACAGCGAGGAAGTACATCGCGGCCCTGCCGCCGGGCTTGCAGCACTTCTTTCTCGCACCGCTTCTTTCGGAAGCATCGATCCACGCAAATACCGCGGGGGTATTCAAAGGCTTCTACAAGGACCGCGATACCGGTATCGGCAAGTTCGGCGGGAAAAACGGAGACGCTCTTCTCAGGATCAAAGGCGATATCACGCTGCCGTTTCCGGTGTTCAGTAATTACGAGTGCCCGGTGGCGATACACAGAAAGCCGGCGGAAGAACTCGCGGGCGCCCTGGCGTCAGACATGGCCGAATTCGATCTTGCCTATCTTGACCCTCCGTACAACCAGCACCCCTACGGTTCGAATTACTTCATGTTGAACCTGCTGGCGGACTATTGTGAGCCTGAATCGATCAGCGAAGTCTCCGGTATCCCGGGTAACTGGGAGCGGTCGGACTTCAACAAGCCGCGCCGCGCCTACGATGCCATGAAGAACATCGTAGACGATCTCCCGGCGAAGTTCATCCTCGTTTCGTTCAATTCGGAAGGATTCATCACCCGGCAACGGATGATGGCGTTGCTCTCCCGGATCGGGAGTGTGGAGCTTCTCGAAACCAGCTATAACACGTTTCGCGGAAGCCGCAATCTGCGCAATCGGAACATACACGTGAAGGAGTTTCTTTTCCTGGTGGAGAAGAAGTAGGCGCATCAGCCGTCCGGAGTTTCGCTGTTATCCGGCGAGCATACCGTCGACGATCTCCCAGGGCGGGCTCTCGCTGCCTTCAAGCTCCGGTTTCAGCACATCCAGCATTTGCCTGATTCCGCCGGTCTTCTCCATAAGCCGCTCGAGCCGCCTGTCAGGTTCTTCGTAAATCCGGAACAGCGATAGATAGGCGTTGTTGAGTGCCATGTTCGCGGCTTCCCGGTATGCTTCGCCGTCGTATCGATCTTTGTAGTGCTCGGCGAACTCGTGCTGAAACAGCTCTATCGTCTCCGCCTTCAGCCGGCGCTTTTCCTCCGGCGGAATATCGAGAGCGTACACGGCGGTAAGCCGCTGCCCCAGGTCAAACATATCGCGGGAGAATTGTTCCGAGTCGCGCCTGGAAGCCGTAAGCGCGATGTATTGTTCGCTCGATTCGCCGAATCGGGAGACTACATACTGCCGCGCCCCTTCCCGGCCGACAACCGTTGCCAGTTTTTCGTTGAAACCCGGCTGGCCCTTCACAAAAATTGTGGCGTGGGTCTGCTCGTGGATAATGAGCTCGGCCAGTCCGGCGGCGGAATAATCGACCATAAAGGAAAAGAGCGGGTCGCGAAAATAGCCGAGGCTCGAGAACGCGTCCACCGGCCGGATAAATACGTCAAGGCCACGGGTCTTCAGTTTTGCCGCCTCCCGCCGGGCCTGATCGGGATCGTAAAAGCCTTTGTAGGGGAGCCGACCGAGCACCGGGTAGCTGAAAAGATACGGATCGATACTGAATTCGGGTGCGGCCTGGACCACCGCCGCCAGGTAATCGGTGTCAATCGAGTAGAACGACGAGTAATTCTTCGTCTCTTCGAGCCCGAGCTCTTCAATTGCAAACGCGCGAATGTCCTCGACCCTGGACAAGAACTCGATAGTATCCGCGTCTGTTTCGGCGTCTCGCAGCAGTTTCTCGTTCGGCCGCGCGCACAGGTGATGTGACAGAAAGGGCAGGGCCTGCTGAAAAACGTAACAGGAGGTGAGAAGGCCTGCAGAGAAAAAACAGAGGCATACTTTTGCGAGTGTTCTGCTCTTATTGCGCCGCCAAAGGACGCGAAATTTTGGACCGCCCGGCTCACGGATCACCCGATCACTATACCCCAATTCTTGGATCTAACCCATGATCTTGGAGCAGCGCTACTTTCGAGTTCAACTGCTCTCTTGTGTACGCTTTCAGTTCCCGCAATTGATACGCCGCATCCAGGAGCTTGTATTTGTCGGAAGCGAAATCGTGGTAGGGGATGATCTCTACCGCTGCGATTCCGAAGTTTTGGAGTATGGCGGCGGTCTTTTCGAGATTCTCATTGTCGTCGTTATATCCGGGAATAAGAGGAAGCCGGATCAACACTCCTCCGTCCCCCGCGGCACCCGTGGCGCGCAGCACGGCAATTCGTTCGAGGTTCGCGAGTATAAGCTCGTTTCCCTGGCCCGTGAGCCTTTCGTGCATTCCCGAATCGGCATGCTTTATGTCGTATATGATCAGATCGGTCACACCGAGAAGACGCTCCATTACCTCCCGCGGCGCAAAACCGCAGGTCTCAATGGCGGTATGAAGCCCGCGCTCCCTGGCGCCCTGCAGGATGCTCA
>JAFGHN010000046.1 GCA_016930115.1 Spirochaetales bacterium
GCGGCAGGTGAATCTGTTGGCGGACATGATTCATAAGGCGGTGCCTGACACGCGTGTCTTTATCTGTTCAGGGGAATTGGGGCGCCCGCGAAATGATCGTCTGGTACTCTACAGGACCCTTGTGGGGTTGGGCCTCAATCCGAATACCGCATCGGTTCTGGTGGTGGGATCGAGAAAAGAGGCAGGATACGATGAGTTAAAAGCGGAAAGGATCATTCGAGAGCTCTCGGCTTCGGGAAAACGGGTTGAAGTACTGATGATGGCCGAGTCCGATGGGTTCTACAATTCCCTTGGAAAAGGCATCCGCATTGCGCGGGACATGGTGTGGGAGGCGAGCCAGACGATGCGCGCGCCCGCCGAGTTGAAAAAGCTGAATCTGGGGGTCAAATGCGGTATGTCGGACTCCACTTCGGCTATCTGTGGAAACCCTGCCGTAGGAAAGGTGTTTGACCGTCTGATCGAGGCCGGCGGGAAGGGTGTTTTTTCGGAAACCACGGAAGTCATTGGCGCGGAGCATGTTCTGGTCAGACGGGCCAAAAACGATACGGTGGCGCAAAAGCTGCTGAAGGCGGTGAAGGACACCGAGGACAAGGCTAAACAGACGGGAGAAGATATCCGTTCCACCAACCCGATTCCTGAAAACATCGCGGGCGGCTTATCGACTCTCGAGGAAAAATCTCTTGGCGCGATCGTCAAATCCGGAACCTCATCGATCGAGGATGTGATTCAATACGCCGAGCAGATGCCCCACGGCGGCCTCTATTTCATGGATGCCTGGATGTCGTCGCTTTCTCTACCCACAGGCTACGCCGCATCGGGCGCCCAGCTTTTCCTTTACCAGATGGGCGGGCAAGGTATCCCCGGCCGGGAATTTACCGCTCCCGCGGTGTCAAGCGGCGTGGTTATACCGATCATGTATCTTACCGGGAACAGCAATACCTACGAACGGGGCAGAGACATCATTGACTTCAGCTCCGGCCCGGTATTAGAGGACCGGGAGACCCTTGATGAGGCAGCCGAACGGCTGTTGGACTGGATACTCAAGGTCGCTTCCGGGGCAAAGACCAAGGCCGAGACCATCAATTTCGATGATCCAATCGAGCTCTATTTCCAGGGACCGAGTCTGTAGAGCCATTGCTCAGCGCGCGAGGACGGAGGAAGGCGCGGCCGGATCAATTTCAAGGGGGAAGGCATATGTCGGGATCAGAGGTTTTCAGGTTCGACGGGAGTCTTGCGCTTTATGAACGTGCGCGCCGCGTAATGCCCGGCGGTGTCAATGCGTCGGTCCGCATCAACCGGGCGCTCGGCCACCCGCTCTTCATTGAGCGGGGTGAAGGGGCCTATCTCTATGACGTGGACGGCCACCGGTTCATCGATTACTGCATTTCCCACGGCGCCAGTCTGCTCGGACACGGCAATCCAGCGGTCGTCTCCGCAGTCGAAGAAGCGCTGCGTATGGGTATGCTGCTCTCCTGTGAGACGGAGATTCAGGTGCGGGTTGCCGAGCAGCTTCTTCGTCTGTTTCCAGGGGCACAGATGGTGCGTTATGCGTGCTCGGGCACCGAGACCACCTGGCACGCCCTGCGGATAGCGCGGGCTTACACCGGTAAGTGGGGCGTGATCAAGTTCGAAGGGCACTATCACGGGGTCAACGATACCGCGGGCTACAGTCACTGGCCTTCGCTGAAGGAAGCCGGACCCGCAGACAGCCCGCGCCCGGTTGCCGATTCCGCGGGTATTCCTCCGGCGAATAACGAGCTCATCACCATACTGCCCTTTAACGATGTGGATGCGCTGGAGCGATGCCTGCGCTCCAAAGCCGGCGAGCTGGCGGCGTTGATCATGGAGCCGGTCAACTACGACTCCTGCGGCCTCCGCCCGACGGATGAGTTCCTTCGCGCCGTCCGCGACCTGACTATGGAGCTGGGTGTGGTGCTCATCTTTGACGAAGTGCTTTCCGGATTTCGCATTCGCGCCGGCGCGGCGCTTGGTGACGAGATAAGGCCGGACATGACAGTTCTGGGCAAAGCCGTCGGCGGCGGTATGCCGATCTCGGTTTTTATGGGCAAACGCGAAATCATGGAGACCTGCACGCCGGTGGGGCCGGCCTTGCACAGCGGAACGTATAACGCGCCGCCGGTGCTCGTCAGCGCAATCGGCGCTTTTCTCAACGAGATCTCCAGACCCGGTTTTTATGATCACCTGAATGCCCTGGGCGACCGGCTTTACACCGGGATGAAGGAGATATTCCGCCGGCGGGGGATAAAGGCCTGGGTGCAGGGCGTCGGAAGCCGCTTCGGCCTCCTCTTCGGGCTGGACGAGGAGCCGCGAAACTACCGCGACGTTTCCCGCCAGGACATGGCGATGATGTCTACGTTCATCCGGGGTTGCATCAACCGGGGCGTCTACCTACACCATGTCTCGCCCCATCACGGTTATTCGATCGCGCATACGATTGCGGATATCGAAGAGACCCTCGATGTGATGGACCGGGCCGCGGCGGTTGTTTGCCTTAAGCCCTCCATCGTGGCATAATTCCGCTCATGAGCCAACCAAACATCGTTCTCATTCTGGCCGATGACATGGGATACTCCGATATCGGGTGTTTCGGGTCCGAGATCGCGACGCCCAATCTGGATTCTCTGGCGGCGAAGGGGGTCCGTTTCTCGCAGATGTACAACTGCGCGCGCTGCTGCCCTTCGCGTGCCTCACTCTTGACCGGACTCTACCCGCACCAGGCGGGGATAGGATTCATGGTGTCCGACCTGGGCAGCCCCGCATATCAGGGCTACCTGAGCGACGAATGCGTCACCATCGCAGAAGTGCTGAAAAGCGCCGGCTACCGGACGGCGCTCTCGGGTAAGTGGCACGTCGGCGGCCGCTACGCCGCGGCGGACCCGGTGCCGCCGGGACCCGGATCAAAGGGATATCCGCGGCCGCTTGACCGCGGCTTCGACCGTTTCTTCGGCACGCTGGCCGGGGCGGGGAGCTTTTACGAGCCCTTCACCCTCATGGATGGCGATCAACCCATCGAACCTGGTGACGGTTTTTACTACACCGACGCTATAA
>JAFGHN010000286.1 GCA_016930115.1 Spirochaetales bacterium
CTCAACGAGTTCTTGAGCGCGCTTGTTATGGATATCGAGTTTGAAGGCCGCGTTGCTGACAGGGACCTGCTTATCACAACCGCGAGCATCGAAGCGACCATCCCTTTTAGAGGCAAGAACGAGAAGGGTCTGTGGCCGTGCGATATTCTCAGGACCAGGGTGGTGCGGACGAACCAGGCCTTTGGCCTCCGTTTGGATGAGCAGGAGATAGATGATGCCGTACGGTCCGCCGTCACCTTCGCCAACCGGGATGTGAGAAACTTCGCCGAAGACGATGTGGGTCGGTTTCTCGATAACACCTGGAAATTGCTTCCCGAGACGAACCCTTCGCTTCGGATGAGCGGGGTGTATTCGATCGTCAACTACCGGATCGCATTGCAGAAAATGGAAGGTTTCTTGCGGTTTCTCGACCCGCAAGCCATATTCAGCAGGTTCAAAGACGTACCGGAAGAGGATGAATACAACAATCTCCTGAAGCTCGCCTATCGTAACGTAGAGGTGGCGCGGGATTATCTTGGTATCAAGCTTCTCACCGCGGCGGTGCTTGAAGCCCTTGCCCGGTTGACCGGCGGTGATGCTCCGGTTTCGTTTTTCATGGGGGATATCAACCCGCGGGAAACGGGCGACCGAATCGAGGATTATCTGCCGGAGTTTTCACCGAAAAAGGGCGTCCGGACAAACGAGACTCTGTACAATCTTCTCGCCTTTGGGCGTGCGGGCGCCTCCAGTTTTGACCTGCAAAACTCGCCGTTGTCGCTGTTTATCTATTCGGAGCTCGGGTCCGATGGTTACGCCCTGAGGCTTGAAGCGGCCAAGGAAATGTTCAAAGGCGGGCTCAACAGCAAGGATTTTCTTGACGGATTTCCGGGAAATCTGGTGTCCGCGGTTGCGAATGCCTGCGGAGAGATGGCCTTTACGAGAAAGGAAGCCCTTGCCCGTCAGTTCCAGCCGGAATAATCGAGTATTTCGACGTACCGTTTTGGCGAACCGGGGTAACTGCTGCTCCCTTCATAGGCGACCAGATAGTGGGGCCTCTCAACGCTGAACCAGAAGTAGGTCTTTGGAATAAACGGTTTCAGCACCCGCATGATGCCGGACCCCGAGACCTTGAGCTCCACTTTGTGACATTCGATGGTCCGGCCGTTGACCGGCAGCTCTTCTCTATCGGCGTACCGAATCCGTATCGTGAAGTCCGAGGACTGCTCCTCATTCTCATCGCCCGTATCAATAAACACGATATCAAGTTCTTCCGTTACTTCCCCGAAGGGGTAACCGCGCAGCACATATTTCAGATCGGTGAAAGTGAGAACCGGCACCCCTGTAATACGATACTCCCCTTCAAAGGAAAGGAGCGTCGAGGAATCGATGGAAATCCCGTTTCCCACGGTTACCGAACGGACGGAAAAGGGAAGCATGGTCGGCCGTTCTACTTTTATTTCTATCGTTTCGTTTTCCGATCTATAGACAAATCCGTAGATATTCCGCTCGTTCTCCCGGAGGACCGCCACCTCTTCAACGTAACTGTATTGCTCGTCGCCTTCACGTACGGTATACACCGCGGTTTCCCCGTTGGGGATCATCGGGTCTTCAAGCACCGTTTGACCCGAAAGCGCGGCCGCTGACAGGAGTGAGAGTAGCGCCGCCGCCGGCATCGATCGGCCTGATTTCATAGCTTGAAGGTACCTGTTCTTCAAGAGAATGTTCAAGAAGCCTGTGATGATCCGGACCGGCAGACACCGATCTACACCGCCGCCTTGCGGTGGTGGTTGGGTGTGGTATAGTAGGGCTCGTGATGAGCGAACACACACGCACCAGGAGGCCGGGACGGCGGCCCGTCGACCCTTGCCTGTGGGTCTTTCTCGCCTATTTCCTTATGTTCATCGTACTGTTCAAACTCTCGCCGAGTATCCTGGGCGCGCTGACACTCGGTTGGTACCTTTCGGTGATCATCGAAGTGCCCGCCAGAACGCTTTCAAAAATCAAGTTCGTGCCTTATAAGCTCGCCGTCGTCATCTCAAGCATCTTCGTTTTTGCATTGCTGGCCGCGGGGGTTTCACTTCTTATTCCGATTGTCATAGACGAGGGGAAGCGGCTCTTCGATCTGGTTACCAGCAGCGTGAGAGATCTGAATCTGCAGGACATGTTCCGTAACGACAGCGAAGCCAGGGTTGAGTGGATTGTCGGTATCACAGATTCGTTTCTTTCGAACCTGGGAGAGCAGGCTGCGACCCTGGGCGGCGATGCTTTGAATTGGACGGTGCAGCATATTCCAAACGCCACGACGGCGTTGCTGATATTCGTCATCACTGCGTCCTACTTCACCGCCGTCGTGCCGCTGCTCAAGGCCAATCTCCGGCGTTTCTTTCCACGGTCCGGGAGGGACAAAGCCCTCTCATTTGTTGCCTCTTTCTACGGCGACTTGCGCCACTTCATAGGCGGCCAGGTTATCATCGCGCTCATCGTCGGCGTGTTGATGGGGGTAGGGATGCTGATAGCCGGTATCCCCTACGCGCTTTTTCTTGGGTTTCTTGCGGGCATCACGAACTTCATTCCGTTCCTGGGGGTGATCCTGGCCGGAATACCGGCGATCCTCGTGGGCCTCACCCGCGCCGGAGTGTGGGGGCTCGTCAAAGTCCTCATCGTCATTATCGCCACGAACCAGATCGAGAGCTGGATACTGTCGCCGCGGATACAGGGAAAAAGGATGAAGCTCAACTGGTTCGCCATCATCGTTGCCATCTTTTTTTGCGCCCAGTTTCTCGGCATCGTCGGCGTCCTTCTGGCAATCCCGATTCTCATCTTTTTCAGGGACTTCTGGATTCAATACATACAGCGGGCCTTCGAGCGCTTGTGAAAGCTCGCGTTGACAGTGAAAACTATTATCAATATCTTGTATCCTTGTGATTTTGCACAAACAAAGAGGAGTGATTCTATGAAAATAGCTGTACCGGTAGCAAACGGAGTGCTGTCGCCGCATTTCGGCCACTGTGAAACCTTCACCATACTCGACGCCGACGGAGACGGAAAAAGGATAACCGGAAGCACCGTTGTGGACGCGCCGCCTCACGAGCCCGGGCTCCTCCCGGCCTGGCTCGCCGAACGCGGGGTTGATCTGATCATCGCCGGAGGAATGGGGCAAAGAGCCCAGGATCTTTTCGTCGCGAGGAATATCGGTGTCGTTGTCGGCGCACCTGCGGATACACCCGAAAACCTGGCGATGGCGTACCTTGAAGGGAAATTAGCTAGCGGCATCAATGCCTGCGACCACTGATATAAGGCGCCGCCGGTTAAACCGCGGTTCATCCGGCGGCGTCCGGCTGCCGAAGGCCGTCAGAAACGGCGTTTGCCGTGTTTCTTGATGTCTTTTACATATCGAGAAAGCTCCTTCCCTCGCGCTTTGAGCTCCCGGTCATATTCCAGACGGCTTTTTTCGTCGCGCCGCGAGTTTAAGTACTCGAGCTCCCTCTGCATGCTGAGGTAATTCTCATATCTGCTTCTTTCAATCTTGCCGGAGGTAACTGCTTCAAGGACAGCGCAACCCGGCTCTCCGGAATGAGTGCAGTCTCTGAAGCGACATGACACGGTAAGCTCGTCTATTTCCGGGAAAGCGGAGCTCAAACCGCCGGCGTCCGTCCAGAGTGCAATTTCTCTCAATCCGGGTGTGTCGATAAGAAGCGCGCCTGAAGTAAGACGGACCAATTGCCTGCGGGTAGTGGTGTGTTTTCCGCGGAGGTCCTGTTGGCGCTGTTGTCCGGTATACATTATTTCCTCGCCGGCGAGTCGGTTGATGATGGATGATTTCCCGACACCCGAGCCGCCGGTCAACACAATGGTCCGGCCGGGCGGCGCTAACGTTTTAAGCTCCTCGAAACCCGCGCCTGTGGCCGCGCTTACCGCAAGCACCGGTACGCCGGGCGCAACGGCCTGTGCCTGAAGGACCGTTGCCGAAACATCATCGCACAGATCCGCCTTATTCAGGATGACCGCCGGTTGTGCTCCGCTATCCCAGGCGATGGTAAGGTATCTTTCGATCCCGCGAAGGTTGAAATTCCTTCCGCCGTCAAGGCCGTTTACGATAAAGACGTAATCTATGTTCGCGGCCAGCACCTGCGCATCGGTGGTGCGGCCGGCTGTTTTCCGCAGCAGCGCCGAGTGCCTCGCAAGGACTTTCCTGATGATCCAGTGCTCATGCCCGGCGTCTGGATCCACGAAAAGCCAATCGCCGACCGCCGGGTATTCGGTTCTTCCGGTGAAGGAATTGAGGAGGGAGCCGGTGAGCACGGCCCAGTTTTCTCCTCCGTCGGTCCTTACTTTGTAATAGTGCCCCGATTCCGTCACCACTCGTCCGGGCGCGAGGCCTTCGTCGTCGGGTAGTTGTGTATCTTTCTTTTTCACGGCCGCCCTGTAGGTGTTCCAGCCGTAGTCTTCGATGTTCATGAACGCATTCCTTTTGTACGCTGTCGAATTGACAAAATACTGCCGTCGTCTGCGGCAGAACGGGAAATTGCTTGACTGTTCGAATCGTCCTGAAAGAAGGGGCAGGGCAGGTAGAGACAAAAGCCTCGGTTTATGCCGGTCCTTGCGTCTCTACGAAATGAAGGCAGGGGTTATTGAAGCGGCGCCTGACAACATCCCCCTAGACAGGAGATCCGTCTCCAAACACCGACATAAAAAACCTCCTCGAGTACAATGTTCAATGTCTATACTGCCGGCGAAACGCGAGTTTGTCAACGCGATTGAGGTGTCATCGCCTTGGGCGGTAAGTCGACGGAAGGCTGATACTTGCGATATACTGGGTTGACAGGCTGCTGACAAAATAATTGAAGGGCGGCAGGAAGGCGATTTCGTATCTGTTTCCCGCTTTTGGAGAAAAACATGAATGAAAATCGTACGCGGCGGAAAGCCTTTGATCTTGCAAGAATCACCTTTGTATACATGGCGGCCGGAGCGGCTGCATGGCTGTGCGTGAGCAGATACTCACATCTTCATCCATTCCTTGTGGTTGGAATAGCGGACATCGCCGCGACGGTTTTTGTGTTTCTTTTCAGCATGATATTCAATAATTCGAGCGTCTACGATCCGTACTGGAGCGCCGCACCGGTTCCCATTGCGCTCTATTTCATCCTTGCCGTCAGACCGGCCGAAGCCGGCATCGGCCTCAGGCAGGTGGTGATCCTTATGCTCATTCTTATCTGGGCGGCACGATTGACCTGGAACTGGATACGGAGATGGGAGGGCATGCGCCACGAAGATTGGCGGTACGCGAATTTCAGGAATCGCTTTGGAAACCTTTACTGGCTTGTGAGCTTCGCGGGCATACATTTCTTTCCCACCTTGATGGTATATCTGGGGTGTTTGACGATGCTCCCGGCGTTGGGGGTTGCCGGGGAGGCAAGTACGCTTCTTGACGCTGCGGGGTATATCGTGGTGTTGACTGCAATCGGCCTTGAGACGGTGTCCGACAGACAGATGCAACGCTTTTTAACCGGGGACCGGCAACAGGGAAAGGTGCTGGATCGAGGTCTTTGGGGAGTGATGCGGCATCCAAACTATCTGGGTGAGATCCTGTTCTGGTGGGGCATGTGGCTGTTCGCGATTTCAGTCGATTCCGGTTGGTGGTGGACAGTGGCGGGCCCCGTTGCCATGACCTTGATGTTCAGCCTGGTGAGCGTCCCGATGATGGAGAAGCGGTTGTTGAAAAGGCGGGAAGGCTACGCGCAGTACAGGGAGGAGGTACCGGCGCTCCTTCCTTTCAGGTTTAAAAAACGGGATGATTGACCGGTAAGGTCGGCCGGGCGATCATGGAAAAGGCCCGGCCCCTGGCTGCCCGGCTCGGCCCGCCCGGCCACGAGCTATCCTTGAACGTCTTTTCGGCACGATACCTGAAGGCCTGCTACGATCTTTCTCATTCGTGCGGATCTTGCCGGCTTGTGAAAGCTCGCAGTCAATCCTGATATCGCCCATGCCGGAGGAAAGCTCCGCGGATTCGATGAAGGCGTTTCTCACCGTGATCGAACCCGACCTCGTTCCGCAGACAAGCGTTCCGCCGGCACCGGTGCGCCTCACATCGGCACTCAGCACGTCTTCTCCCACCATACCGGTCACCATCCCTTCTTTCCTCATTTCGGCCGCGTGTTCTTTTTTTTGGAGCCGAAGGCCAAGGCGGTTGTCGCCGGCAATACACATAATACTATATACCGATTCATTGCTGTCGCTCCTCTGTGCCTGTTTCGCGCACCAGACTTTCTGTGAATGAGATAGCAACGCGCGGCGA
>JAFGHN010000287.1 GCA_016930115.1 Spirochaetales bacterium
GCATCGTGACCGGATACGTGATTGCGGACGGTTCTTATCGTGTCGTAGATGGAATTGCACACGATTTTATGATCCCCATTCTCAAATGTCCAACTGCGGTTTTTACCGACTTCCACCCTGAGATTCGCATTTTTTGAGATGCCGATCCCTTCCCGGCGGAGCGCCCTGAGCGTCCACGCCGCCGCGGCGCCTTCACCTGCGAAGCTGATGTAGTGTTCTATCTTTTCGGTGAGGTGAAACGAGCCGTGGTCACGATCGAAGGATATACCTCTTCCTGAAAAAGCGGATTCCAGTTCGCCGTTCAGGACAAGATCCTCCGGTGCGCCGGAAACGATCTTTCCGTCACCGGTCATGAGCCACAGTCTGTCTGCTGCGCGTATCGCGAGGTCCAAATCGTGGGTGGATAGCAGGATCGCCCGATTCGTTGACCGGGTGAGCTGTTTGAGAAGGCCAAGAATTTCGACGCGCCTTGGAAGATCGAGAAAAGCCGTCGGTTCATCCAGAACGACTATCGCCGGCTCCTGTGCGAGAGCGCGGGCTATCATGATCTTCTGGCGCTCCCCGTCGGAGAGCTCGTTTACATCCCTTGCAGACAACTCAAGCGCTCCCACCGACGCGATGGCCCACTCAATAACGGATATATCGTGTGCAGACAATCGCCCACTCCATCCGGTGTGGGGATGGCGTCCCAGGGCGACAAGATCAAAGGCCGGGAGTATCCCGACGTTTGTTCTTTCGGTCAGCACGACTCCGATCTTCCGTGCCCTCGCCCGTATATCGAGTTTGCGGATATCCGTACCTTCGATCCTCACTGTGCCGGATAACAACGGCTGGAGCCCGGTGAGCGTTCTCAAGAGCGTAGATTTGCCCACTCCGTTGGGGCCGACGAGGCATACAATTTCACCGTGATCGAGCCTCAATCCGAGTTGTTCCGCAACGACCGTCTTCCCACGGCTTCCGTGATGATAGCCGATTGAGAGTGCATCCCCTTGCAGAGCCGAGATACTCATCAGGAGAAAGCCTCCCGCAAAGCACGACGTTTCAAGATTACCCAACCGACGACCGGGGCGCCAATGAGTGCCGTTACGGCGTTCAACGGTAATACGATTGAAGTCCCCGGAAGGTGCGCGACAAGATCGGCAAAGAGCGCCATCACTGCTCCCAGCAGCGCGGACGCCGGAAGAAGCTTGCGATGGTTCGATGTATTCAACACGCCTCTGGCAAGATGCGGCACCGCGACGCCGAGAAAAGCGACGGGCCCGCAGAACGCCGTGATAGTGCCGGTGAGTATAGCTGTTGTTGCTATGAGGAGGCCGCGGGTCCTCTTGATATGCAGCCCCATGCTCTGCGCGTAGGACTCGCCCAACAACAGCCCGTTGAGCGCTTTGTTTGAGAGCAGAACGACAAACATCGTTGCAAGCCCGACCGGCGCAAAGATAGAAAGCTGCCGCCAGGTGGTGCCGCTGAAACTGCCGAAGGTCCAGTTGATGTACGCCTGGATTCTTTCCGAGATGCTGAAATGCATGAGGATGCTCACCACCGCATTTGTCGCGTAACCGAAAAGCAGCCCCAGGATAAGCAGCGTGACAACGCTCTTCACCCTCCGGGATGCGAACAGAAAGACAAGGAGCACCGCAGTGGCGCCGGCGCCCGAGGCAATCACCATCGCAGCCTCGCCGGCGATGCCGAGGCCGTCCAGAAACCTTGAGGCATCCGTTGTTGTCGCACCCAGCACCACCAGGGCAACGCCAAGACTCGCGCCGGAGCTGATGCCGAGGATTGAAGGCCCCGCCAGCGGGTTGTGAAACAGGGTTTGCATCTGCAGCCCGCATACCGCGAGCCCGGCGCCGGCCAGGCAAGCCGTAATTGCCCGGGGGAGCCTGAAGACAGCTATGATCGTCTGCCAGGACGCCTTTGCGGGTTCGATGCCCACGAATATTTTGAGAACGTCTGCAATCGGAATTTTGACCGATCCGAGGATGAGCTCGAGCAGGAAGAGCGCGAGCGCCGCCGCCAGAGACCCAAACCAAAAGAGATAGACCGCGGGCCGCCGGGAGCTCGTCTCTCCGTCTGGGGCGGAAGGTTCATTCATTACGGCCCGCGGGTTTCCCATGGTCAGTCAAGTTTCTTGTAGTAATAAAGCTCATGGCCCGGGAGAAGCGTCGGATGAAAAATACTGATCAAATCGGCGAGCACCTTATGCGGGTTGATGGGTCCGGATTCGTAATAGTCGTTTCCCCCGCCGGGGCCCATGCGCCGGTTGTTGTTGAATATCGCGCCCGTTTTGAAAACGGTGAACTCGGTAAAGCGTTCATCCGCGGCTTTTACGTCTTGAAGCGTGTTCCAGTAACCCGTGTTCACCCAGAAATCAGCGTCTCCCGCCTTCTCATAGACTGTTTCCACGTCGAGCATCAGGCTGCCGGTTGAATCATCCTCCGCCCAAAGGTACGCCGCGCCGGCGTCCTCATAGAATCGTGCGGCGAAACTCCCTCCGCCGGACATCCACCAGGTTCCCTGATAGGGTGTTCCGGCAAAAACCGACGGCCTGTCTGCGACAGTCTTCGCTCTTGCAGACAGGGCGGTGTACTCTTCCACCACATTGTCAAAGAAAGCGTTCGCCCGGGCTTCCCTGTTGAAAAAGAGTGCGATGTATTTTATCCATTCGGCGCGCCCGAGTGGCGTGGTCTCGTTCCACTCGGCGTTTATAACGTACGGAAGGTTCGCTTCTTCAAACTTCGGGTGCGAGTCCCATTCGTTGCCCATCCCGTAGGCCATGATAAGATCGGGATCCATCTCAAGAAGAAGCTCGACGTTGACTGTCTGGCCGCTGCCGATCTCTTGTATCATCCCCGAGGAAATGAGTTCATTCACCGCGCCCGAAGTCACCCAGGCAAAGGTTTCGTGCCCCGCAAGAGCATCCAGTACATCCAGCTCCTCGAGACACGGAAGGTACGATGTGGACATGGTCACTATCGATTTGACCGGAACCTCGATGGTTCTGTCTGCGGCAACGCCTTTGGGAGGGGTGGTCCCGCGTTGGACGAGAAGGTAGGTGAAGCCGGCCCCGGACCCGGGCCAGGGTTTGGA
>JAFGHN010000288.1 GCA_016930115.1 Spirochaetales bacterium
AGGGATATTTTCCAGAAATGCAAGCTCGTCGCTGATACGCTCATCCTTTATCACCGGAGCGTAATAGACGGGTGTTTCAACAATGCTTCCGCTCGCCGCGCGCTGCCGCTGGATGAAGCACTGCTCATCCAAAACATAGGCTTTCTCCAGATCAACGCCGTAATGAGCAAGCATCTCTTCAAGGCCGGTATTTCTCGGGATGTAGGCCGGTTGCTGTTGTTGCCCGTACTGCGTTGTCTGCGGCATGAACACGCTGTGGGAGTCGAGAAAGAGAGCAAGGGAACCCCCTTTCATAAGAAACTGATCAATCTTGAATAGATCATACTCGGGAATTTCAGCCGTTGGTCCGGCAACAATGAGGCAGCTCAGCCCCTCCGGTATTTCATCCGTCGCGAGGGCGATTTCCTTCAATTCATATTCGCGGGACATAAGGGAATCAAAATTGGCAAGATCCGGCGTGAGTGAAGTAACGGGAAACTGGGAGTCGGTCTGGCCGTCAAGAGCCGGCATTCCATAGCCGGACGCGAACCCGATTTCCTTATTTGTCCCGATGATCGCTTCGGTCACATCTTCAATCGTCTGTCTGAGGGAAGACACATCCCGAAGCTGCCAGCTACCGAATATACCTCTGGACATCAGTTCGGTCGCGTAGCGGTCATCCCCGTGGGTCATGACAAGCGCGGCATAGCCGGGCTCGTTTTCCTGACCGGTGGCGGTCCTTCTGGTCAACGTCAGCGGGCTGATGCCGTATTCGGATTCCAGTATGTCCGCTTCACCCGCGGCTATGGGGTCTCTGGAATCGAAATCGAGCCTTCCGTAGTACTGTTCGTTCAATTCTCCGACGGCCGTCTTGAGTTCGCCGGCAAGATCGGCGAAAGATGCCCCAAGGGCGTTCATGTTCTCTGAAAGATAGAGAGTGACCTGGATATCTTCGGTCATGCTCAACAGGACGCTTATCTTCTTCCCCATTTCGTTGATAAGACCGGTAATCTGGTACTCGAGGTTGCTTGTGTTTGTAAGCGCCGGAATGGTTTCAATCATGTCGCCATGAATAAAAGCGACCCCCATGTATACCGATTGGAGCTTCACTTCGTCCTGCTCTATCGTCTGAATTTGAATTGGGTATATCCGGTACTTTGTCGCTTCATCCTCGGCATCGGCGCCTTTGCCGCTCTCGAGCTCTTCCTTCGTGGGAATGGTCACGATCGAGTAGTTGAAGTAACGGTTACCCGCCAGGGCGTACTCTTCCAGAAGGTCCCGCAGGATCTGCTCGGTATTATTGTACGGAGGACTCAAGGATTGTGAGAGAAAAGCCTTGATGGTGAACGGTTCTTCAAGCGTGCTTACGGCGTTCTTACTCGCCTGGGAAAGCGAGTACGCGCGGTTATGCGTGAGGTCCGCCCTGAACGGTACCGTGCTTACAGCCACATTCAGAAGTACGATAACGGCTATCGTCAGGATAAACGGGATCCATTTATGACCGGTGAACTTCATGACAGCCCCTCCTTACTGCCTTTCCCGCGTGACAATGTACGTCCCGAACAAGGCCACGGTCGCCAGGCTCAGGAAGTACACCACGTCGCGAAGATCGATGATTCCCTTCTCAAAGTTGCCGAAGTGGTAGTCTGCGCCGAGAAACTCCAACAGGTCGGCCAGGAACGTGGGAAGCAGAAAGACAATCTTATCGATGATGTAGAAAAAGAAGCAGATGGCCGTCGCTCCGATGAATGCGACGATCTGGTTCTTGGTAAGAGAAGAGGTGAATACGCCGACTGAGGTGTACAGCGCTGCGAGCAGCAGGGCGCCAAGGTAACCACCTGCTACGGGCCCCCAATCGAGCGCTCCAAGTCCCGATATCGAAATCGGGTATGCGAGGGTGAGCGCGAGCATGGCGACCACGAAAATGAGCGCGGCCAGATACTTACTCGCAAGAATTGAAAGCCGGGTGACCGGGAGCGTCGATATAATCTCTATCGAACCGATAGTATACTCCTCAGAGTAGAGCCGCATGGTGATTGCCGGTATAAAAAAAACAAGCACGATCGGCAGGAGTGAAAAGAAATCCCTTAAATCTACGCGGCCGGCAAGAAAGAATGTCGAGAAGAAAAACCACCCGGTAACTATCAGAAATATGACGGTTACGATGTAGGCGATTGGCGATACGAAATACGTTTTCAGTTCCCTTTTCAGCATGCTCCAGAAAGATGTAAATGACATACCCGCTACTCCTCTGCTTTCCCGCTTTCCGAAAGGGTGAGCTCCCTGAAGGTCTCTTCAAGGGATTGCCGTTCGTTGGCAAACTCCATGAGGACCCAATTCGTGGATTTGATGGTGTTGTACAGCTCTTCCCGCAGGTCTGTCTCGCAGAAGACCTGGAGCTTGAGCTCACCGGCTTGTGCCGTCACGTCAGGTGGAACGATTACTTTTGTAACGCCGGGCACCGAAGAGAGTATCCGGCTTGCCTCGGCGCCGCCGGCATTCTTGACCGTCATCCGCAGAATGTAAGAACTGATCCCTGAGGCCCCCAGGCTTTCAGGCGTCCCGTCGGCCACGAGCTTGCCGCGGTTGATGATGAGGATTCTGTCACAGGTAGCCTCGGCTTCACTCAAGATGTGGGTAGAGAGAATGACGGTTTTCTTTTCCCCCATTCTCCTGATAATCGATCGTATCTGCACGATCTGGTTCGGGTCGAGACCGGACGTCGGCTCATCGAGCACGAGGATTTCAGGGTCGTTCATCATTGCGTATGCGAGCCCGACCCGCTGTTTGTAACCGCGGGAGAGCTCCTTCGCTGCCTTGTGCATGACCCCCTGGAGCCCGCATACGTCCACCAGCTCTTCGATCCGCGACCTTACGTCCTTCCCCGGTATGCCGTGAACAGCCGCAACGTAAGAAAGATAGTCATAGGTGAGCATGTCCGGGTACAGGGGCGCGGATTCCGGAAGATAGCCGATGAGTCTTTTTACCTCAATGGGATCTTCGTTGACATCCAGGTCCTTGACTTTTACCGTCCCGGATGTCGGTTTCAAATAACCGGTGACAATCCGCATGGTTGTCGTTTTGCCGGCGCCGTTTGGACCGAGGAGCCCGATGATTTCACCGCCGTTTATCTCTACGCTCAGGTCGTCGACCGCCCGGTTGGCGCCGTAGTCCTTCGTCAGGTTTTGAATACGTATCATATCCGCTCCTGTCCGCAAAAGCTTAGCAAACTTGTGTCAGCTGTTTATGTTTTTGAATGCGAATTTAATATAGCAATTCCCGGGCGGAGGCATCAAGCCTTTTTGAGATACCAGTTGAGGCCCGAGTTTTTCACATTCACAAGCCCACGTTTCTCCGCGTCGACGACGAGTTTCTTGAACCTGGTGTAGCCGTAGTCTTCAATTTTGATATTCGCCCTGAGGGTCTTGCTCGCGCGGGAAAACGGAATCCATTCAATTCCCTTGCCCAGCGTCGCGAGTAGCTCTTTGAATACCACCGGTAGTTCCGCCTGCCGTCCAGATGCGGTCGATAGAATGCCGTCCGCACCATCCGCCTGGGTTATCCCGGTGCTTGCCATCGCGTCGTCTATGAAGTTCTTCCACCTGGGATAGCCGAGCTTGGTTTCGTCAAAATTGTCGTTCAAAAGCTTCATCTTCACCTTCACCGCGCCGGGTGTTGGTTTCTTCTTCTCGCGTTCCATGATAGAGACGGCTTCTTCAAAAAGCTCAAAGGCCGATTTCTTTGTGACATGGACTTCTGAGTCTTCCGTATCGGCGTCCTCTCGTATCGAATCAGCGCCGATCGCCCGGTAGTCGAAGTACTCATCAGCAAGGGCGAGGAGGTCTTCGGAAGCATTTCCGGCGTCGCAGATAACCCACGTCTTCTTTCCGTTTTTTCTCAAGGTCTGCAGCAACGGCCTGAAATCCGCGTCTCCGGTTATGATGACGAATCTTTCAAGATGCGGGTAGAGGAAGATCATCTCCGTCGCGTGGGTGATAAGCGAAATATCGGCGCTGTTTTTTCTTGCCTTTGGTATATGAACAAGCTCGAAATTGTAATCCGCGAGCTCTCTGGATATCCGGACGAAGTTACGCCTTGTCCAGTCGCCAAAGCAGAAGGCCGATGAAATGACACCGCCCCCCGTTTCAATAAACTCAAGCAATGTGCTCACAAAGCCCGAGTCCGCCTGGGGCGTCACATTTTCTATATCCCACAGTATGACTGTCTGTTCCATGTTTTTATTTCCTTAGCTGATTCTCGCACGATCCGGGGATTAGGGCAATGTACCTGTTAGTCATCGAAAGCGAGACGGTTACGTCCGCTTTCTCAGTCTCGGCAGCGGAAACAACATCCGTACGCTTGCTTGGTATAAACCGTATTCCTCGGCGTACTTGTCCGTAAGATAGATCTCCTCATGCCGCGCAACGTATACATAGAAGAAAAAGACCACACCGGCCACGCCGAGAGATGCAATTGACAGCGTGGTCACCGCTATTCCCAGAAAGAACAGCCAGGAGCCGCAGTACATCGGGTGGCGCACGATACGGTAGACGCCGGCGGTTATGACCGGAGGTCGCTCCCCCGGAGTCCCGAAAACGGCCTTGTGCGCGGGTAAAGCAAGTAACGCCGATGCGGCGAGAAGTACCGCGCTCACCGGCAGCCGTACGTAAATAGGCACAATGTCTGCGAGAACCATCGAATAGTGGAAAATGAATGAATCCGTAATCCACACCACAAAGAAAATGACAAGAAGGATAGCCTGGCCGGTATCGGTACATACGTGCTCGCCGCCCCGGGATTTGTCGTTATGCTCGTGATGTTTCACCGGTATGTCTCTTTGTTAAGTTTAGCGTCAAAATCAACGGCGCGCAACATTCCAGTCTGATTGCAGTCGCCGCGCCGCAAAACCGCGGCATACGGCCGTGCCACGCCGTTTCAGCCGGCTGAGGCGGCCCGCGGCTGTATCTTTCGGACACTTGAAATATTGTTGCCAGGGGCCGTGCGGCCCACTATAGTATCGGTGAAGGTTGAAGGTGAAGTTGCTGGTGTTTGTCTTGAATAGGGAAGAACTCCTCGATGAAGTGCTGTCGGCATACGCCGAGGCAGGAATCGACGGCGCCACGATTCTCGATTCCGAGGGTATGGGCCGATTTCTTACCTATGAAGTGCCCCTATTCGCCGATTTTCAGAAGTTTATGAAGGGCAACAAGCCGTACAATAAAACGATATTCTCGGTGGTGAGAACAGAAGAACGGATCCCGCGGCTCGAATCGCTTCTCGATTCGATTTGCGGCGGGTTGTCGAATCCCGGCACCGGAATTCTCTTCACCTTGCCCGTCGACTACTGCAAAGGACTCATTCCCCGGCAGGAAGAGGAGGTATGAGGTGCTGAGCCCCGCGGAAATACTTGACGACCGTTGTATTCTCCTCGATTTGCGGGTGAAGCGGAAAAAGGATGTCATAGCCGCGCTTGTAGAGTCCCTCGCGGCGGCAGGCCACATCGCCAACGCGAAACAGGTAACGAAAAACGTGCTCCTCCGGGAGAAGACAGCATCCACGGGGGTGGGGCACAGCGCGGCTATCCCTCACTGGCTTTCCGTGGAAATCGACAAGACGGTGATGGCATTTGGCCGCACGGTCTTTGAGGTGCAGTTCGGCGCCATAGACGGTAAACCGGTCCGCCTCTTCTGCCTGATAGTAGGGCCCGCCGACCGTCCGAACGAGCATCTTCAGCTCTTGAGCAGATTAAGCCGTATCCTGCGCCACGAGGAGTGTATTGACGCCCTCCTGGCGGCCGAAGAGAAAGACGAGGTGCGCAGGATATTCAGCCGGGAGGAAGAAACTTAAGCGTGACTCCGCTGGGCAAGTGGAAGCTGACGAGAATCCTGTTCACGATACTCTATCTCATGGCCGGCTGGCTGCTTTTCACCGGATCGGTTGAGCCGGTATCCCTCGCCCTGGGATTCGGCTTTTCCTCCTTGATTGCGCTTTGGACATACGGTTTGTTTTTCGAAGAACAGGAAGCGGAGCGCCGGTCGCTTATTCCCCGGGTCCACCTGTTCCTGGTCTTCGTGCTGGTTCTCCTTTTCAAGATGTACGTCGCGAGCTTCCGGGTGTTGTGGTATATCATCCGGGGTCGCGTCAACCCTGAGATCGTCCATTTCCGTACCAGGCTCAAGTCCGATACGGCGAGGGTCATGCTCGCAAATGCCATAACCATGACGCCGGGAACCGTCACCATCGACCTGGATCAGGACCATCTGATCGTACACTGGCTTGAGGCGAAAACCACTCATTCAGGTTACGCGGGCAGGTTGATCAAGGGCTCCTTCGAGAAGCTGCTCAAGTGGATTTGGATATGACGCCCTTTGACTTTGGCATTGTCAGCTATTTTCTTGTCGCCTCGTCGATTCTCGGGCTGGTGCGCGTCGTCATCGGTCCGACCACCGCCGACCGCCTGGTCGGCATCAATCTGGTTGCCGCACAGGTGCTCGCGCTCATTGTCATCGCTGCCGTCGACCAGAAAAACTGGGCGTATCTCGACGTGGCGCTCGTATACGACATATTCGGTTTTATCGGCATACTCGCCGTCGCCAGATTTTTCGGGAAGCGCGAGGAGAAACAATGATCGCTGCGATAATCGCACAGATTTTTATCAGCCTTGGATTTATTTTCGCCTTGCTCGGGCATCTTGGAGTGATCGTTTTTCCCGACGTGTACACCCGGCTGCAGGCGTCATCGACCTGTGCCACCACTTCGGTAATATCGTTTTTCATCGCGGCAATGGTTGACTCGGGGTTCTCGGTGATCACCGGGAAGATCGTTGTAATATCGGCATTCTTTATCGTCTCCAGTCCGGTGTCGGCCCACATTGTCGCGCGCTACGCCTGGAGCAGGGGAATCATGCCCTGGAGGAGGAGACGGCAATGATGGTGATCATCCTGCTCGTTCTTCACATCGCCCTGGGTATCTTTGCACTGCAGGTACGCGACATGCTTGTTGCGGTAATCGCTCTTGCCGCGGTCAGTCTCATGAGTGCCCTCCTCTTCTTTTTCCTCGACGCGCCGGATGTGGCGCTCACCGAAGCGGCTGTCGGCGCCGGCGTAACCTCGTTTCTCTTCGTCTGGTTTGTCCGCAAGACGGAACGCCGGAGCGGCGAATGAAACAGGCGGCTATCGTCGTGTTGCTCCTTTGCGTGGGGTTCTTGTGCTTCTTTCTCATAACTCAGGAAGGCGCCGCCAAGCCCGCTCAGCAGGTTGTCCGCGATTACGTGCGGGCCAACGGCACACAGGATACCGGCGCGTTGAATCTAGTGACCGCAATCTATCTCGGCTATCGTGCTTTTGATACTCTCGGGGAAACGATAGTCCTTTTTCTCGCCGTCATCGGCGTGAATCTGCTCTTTGTGAAACAGCGATGAACCGTACCGGGATTCTTCAGGTGGTAAGCCGCAAACTGGCGCCGTTTGTCGTCCTTTTCGGCTTCTATCTCGTTTCTTACGGCCATCTGACACCCGGCGGCGGTTTCCAGGGCGGTGTGGTGATAGCCGCCGGAGTCATCCTGTTGCTGCTCGGGCAGCCGCCCGAGCGACTCGAAGGTCTGGTAAACGTGAGGCTCTTCGGCCTGGTGGAGACGGTTTCACTGCTGTTGTTCCTCGGCGCGGGTATCATCGGGATAATTTTGGGCGGAGCGTTTCTCCAGGTCCTTCTCCCCACCGGTTCCGCAGGACGTATAACCGACGCAGGCTTTATCTTCATTCTCAACGTCGTTATCGGTATGAAGGTTGGCGCGGGAATCACCGTTATCTGCTACCGCCTCTTCATGGAGTCTTGAAATGGCGGCCTACGTGCTCATCATGGTGCTGTTTCTGGTCGGTTTGTGGGCGGTCCTTGCCAAGCGAAACCTGGCCAAGAAAATCATCGGTTTGAGCCTCTTGAACACCGCGGTTGTCATCCTTTTTGTATTTGCCGGCGGAAAGGACGCGGAAACCGCCCCGATACTGTTAGGTTCTCCCGGGCTTATCGCCGACCCTCTCCCGCAGGCGCTGATGCTTACCGCTATCGTCATCGGCGTCAGTGTGACGGCTCTCGCATTGGGCCTGGTTTATCGCCTCTATCTCAAGTTCGATACCCTCGATATCCGGCAAATCGAGAAAGCGTTGCATGGACGCGATGAATAGCGGCGGATCGCACATAGGAATTGTCCTGCTTCTCGTGATTCCGTTTGCCGGCGGAGTCCTTTGCCTGCTGGAGAAGGGGATGCGGAATTTCCGGATTGCGAGGATCACCGCAGTGCTCGCGGTGAGCGCAGTGACCGCGGTCGTCTTTGTCTTGTTGCCGGCGGTGTTGCGTACGGAATATCTGGCCTACAGTCTCGGCGCTTTCGGCGGGCCGGTGGGCATCGAGCTTAAGATAGACGGGCTTGCCTGGATCGGCGCGGCTGTCGGTTCGGTTATCGGTCTTGCCGCTGTGCTGTACTCTATAGGGGAGGGGATCAGCGATCCGTATTACTATACGCTCCTTCTTATCATGACCGGCGGGATGATCGGCGTGGTAATCACCGATGACCTTTTTACGATGTTTGTCCTCTTCGAAATCGTCGGCGTTGCGGCGTACGTGTTGATCGCCTATACCGGGAAGCGCACCGCATTGCTCGCCGCGCTGCGCTACCTGATCCTGAGCAGCATCGCGATGGCTGTCTATCTGTTCGGCGTATTCGCCCTGTACCAGGAGACCGGATTTTTGTCGATGACCCGGCTCAAGACGGTTGTCGGTGATATCGACCAGCGTACCGTTCGGCTTGTGCTTGCCGCGCTCTTTACCGGCATCGCGACACGGGCCGCGCTTGTGCCCTTTCACGCCTGGTTACCCGAAGCCCACGCGGCGGCGCCCCACGCCATCTCGGCGCTGCTGTCAGGCTCGATGGTGAAAGTGTCGTTTATTGCAGTGTGGCGCGTGGTGGCACTTCTCGATACCGGTTCTTACCGGAGGATACTTCTCTGGCTTGGAGCGGCGATGGCACTGGCAGCCGTGGCCAGGGCGCTCTGTCAGTCGGACGCAAAGAAACTCCTCGCGTGGCACACCGTTTCACAGATGGGATTCATCGTTGCCGCCTTTGGCGCCGGAACTCCCGGGTCGCAAAGCGCCGCCGTCTATTATGTTGTCGCCCATGCCTTGTTCAAGGCGCTCCTCTTCCTGGTTGTAGGTGCAACCATCACCGCCGGAGGTGAGCGTGACGTGTATCGCGCCTCCGGTTATATGCGGACTTATCCGGGTTTGTTTGTGCTCTTTCTCTTGGGCGCTTTTTCGATATGCGGCATCCCCCCACTCAACGGCTTTGCGGCCAAAAAGCTCGTCCTGCAGAGCCTTGATTCCGGATCGGCTCGCGTCGTCTATGCTTTATTGTGGGCGACCGCGGTTGGCACCGCCGCTTCCTTTATCAAACTTTCGGCGATCTTCTGGCGCCGGCCGCCGGGTGAGGCGCGCGGGCGGCCGGAAGCAGCGCCTGGCGCGGCGGGTGAGGCGCGCGGGCGGCCGGAAGAAGTGTCTGGGCCGCCGGGTGAGGTGCGCGGGCGGCCGGAAAAAGCGGCCGGGGCGGCGGGTGACGCGCCCGAGAGCCCGGACCGGCGGCACATTCCCGTCCTGGTTTATGTCTCCGCGGGCATTCTTGCCGCACTGTGCATCGCCACCGGCGTCAACCCGGGATTCTGGCAAGGCCTGTTGTCTGCCCTTCTCCACGGTCATTCGGCGGCCGCCGGCGTATCGGTTTCGCCGGTGTATACGCTATCGGGTATCATCGAAAGCATTGGCGCGCTCGCCCTCGGCGCGGTGTTGTACCTGGCGCTGCGCACGCGGCGCGGCCGGCTGGTCACGGCAAGAATCAAAAACGTTACGGTCTCGTTTGACGGCGCCGCGATTTTGGTGGTTCTGGGCTTTGTTGCACTTGGCGGACTCGCGTTTCTCGGTTCATAACGGGGAGTCGTATCGAGACTCCTGCCCGACGCGGTCATCTTTTTATTCAGCGGAAGACTTTCATAAATCAGGCTTTTTACTGGATTTATTTCAGAAAAAGGCACATATTAGTGGCCTATAGACAAAAACATTCGCTGCCTGGAAAACAGCAGGAGTACATTTTTAAGTGACATTCAATGAATTTTCTCTCGATCCGCGCATACAAGGTGGTATAAAAAACGCCGGGTACGTGACGCCAACGCCAATTCAGGAAAAGGCGATACCACTGGTCCTTCAGGGCCTGGACATACTTGGCATGGCCCAGACCGGCACCGGGAAGACCGCAGCTTTCATACTGCCTATTCTCCAGAAGTTATTAAACGGGCCAAGAAACCGCGTTCGCGCCCTTATCCTTGCCCCGACGAGAGAGCTCGCCGAGCAGATATACCAGGCCGCCGTTGAGCTCGGCGGAAGGACGGGAATTCGGAGCGCTTCGATATATGGCGGAGTGAGCAAGAATCCCCAGCTGACGGCAATAAAACGTGGTGCCCAGATCATCGTGGCATGCCCGGGGCGTCTTCTCGACCACCTGGGCGAAAGGGCTATCGATCTCTCACAGGTTGAAATGCTTGTCCTCGACGAGGCCGACCGTATGTGCGACATGGGTTTTCTCCCGGACATACGGCGCATTCTCTCCTATCTACCCCGGAAGAGGCAGACGCTTTTTTTCTCGGCAACCATGCCCAAGGAGATTCGAAGCCTGGCGGACAGCATCCTGAAGAATCCACAGACAGTTCAAATCGGGATAACTGCCCCCGCGGAAACGGTCTCCCATGCCCTCTACCCGGTTTCCGGCGAATTGAAAAAGCCCCTCCTCTTCGCCATCCTTGAGAAGACCGCGACCGGGCGGGTGCTGATCTTCACCCGCACCAAACACAGGGCGAAGAGCCTGGCGGCCCAGCTTTCACAGAGGAATTATCGTGTGGCGGCGCTCCAGGGAAACATGTCCCAGAACCGTAGACAGGATTCCATCAACGGATTCCGGAGCGGGAAATATGACATGCTCGTCGCAACCGATATCGCCGCGCGGGGTATCGACGTTTCCGAGATCACTCACGTCATCAATTACGATATGCCCGATACGGTAGATGCCTACACCCATCGGATTGGCCGGACCGGAAGGGCGCTCCTGACCGGTGAAGCCTTCACTTTGGTGGTCAAGGAGGATGCGCCGGTTGTGCGGGACATCGAAAAAGTGCTCGGGGCGCCGATTGAGAGGAGAAGCCTCGCCGATTTCGATTACGGCGTTTCCGCCCCCGTGGCGCAGTCCACCGGGAAACGACTTGCGCCTCGCCGTGGCCGCCGTTATTGAAACGCGGAACGGGAACCACGAGAGGCAGGCAGGCAGGCGTCGCTTCATTGACCGGTCGCGGTTCGTTTTGTATGCTTTCGGGCTATGAACGAACCGACATCAGGCACCGGCCCTCTGTTCACCAATCCGTCCGCTGACGAGGCCCGCGCCTTCTACAGGGAAAAATCGAGACGGCTCACCGACAAAATCATGTCCGTTAAGGATGCGGTCACGAGATTCGTCAATGACGGCGACTATCTGGCATCAGGCGGGTTCGGCACCAACCGCATCTCGACGGCGGTCATGCATGAGATCGTGAGACAGAAAAAGCGTAACCTCATGTTTGCCGGGCATACGACGACCCATGATTTCCAGATCCTCTGTGCGGGTAACCGTAACGGGGAGAAGCTCCTTTCGCGGGTTGATTCGGCCTACATCGTCGGGCTTGAGGCCCGCGGGTTGTCTCCGCAGGCCCGGCGGGTCATGCAGAGCGGTGAGGTCGAGATATGCGAGTGGAGCAACTATGCCATGGCAGTGCGGCTCAGAGCCGCGGTCATGGGGCTGCCGTATCTACCCACCCGCTGCCTTCTGGGGACCGACACCTTCGCGCGCAGCGCCGCCAAGATGGTCGAGTGCCCGTTTACGCACACCAGGCTCGCCGCAGTGCCCGCGCTCTATCCCGATGTGTCGGCCATTCATGTACATGAGAGCGATCGGTTTGGTAACTGTAGAATCCACGGCATAACAATCGCGGATTTCGATCTTGCGCGGGCGTCGAAACGCCTGATCATCACCACAGAACGTATTATTTCAAACGATGAAATCAGGAACCGGCCTGATGCCACCACTATTCCGGCTTACTGCGTTGATGCCGTCTGCGAAGTCCGCTACGGGTCTTATCCGGGAAATATGCCGGGAGAGTATTTTTCCGATGAGCGGCATCTCAAGGAATGGCTCACCGTCGAAAGAGATGAGCAAGCCTATGATGCATTCCTGCAGAAGTACATCCACGGAGTCGCAAGCTTTGAACAGTACGTGGAGCTTTGCGGCGGGAAAAAGCGGATTGAGGAACTACGCGCCGAGGAGCTGCTGGAAAAGAGGGGAAAGGGTGCATGAAAGAGTACAACGCCATGGAATTGATGATCTGCGTCGCTTCCCGTCTGCTGGAAGACGGCTCGACGGTCGGCGTGGGGACGGGGGCGCCGTGCGCGGCCGCGATGCTCGCGCAAAAAACCCACGCCCCGGACCTGTTCATCCTCTTTGAAGCCGGCGGGCTCGCGCCGCAGCTTCCTATGATGCCCATCTCGGTTGGGGACTCACGCACCTTTCATCGCGCGATCATGGCGACGAGCATGGGTGATATCATGGAGGCCTGCCAGCGGGGCATGGTGGACTACACCTTCCTGGGTGGTGCCCAGATCGACGCGTACGGGAACCTGAACTCGACGGTGGTAGGCCCCTATGAAAAGCCAAGTGTGAGGTTCCCCGGGTCCGGCGGCGCCAACGATTTCGCGAGTTTTTGCTGGCGTACCATGGTGATTACAAACCATGATGCAAAGCGTTTTGTCGAAAAGGTGGATTTTCTTACCACACCCGGTTACTTGACCGGACCCGGCGCCCGCGAGGAAGCTGGGCTTCCACGGGATTCCGGGCCCTACAGGGTCATTACCGACCTTGGCGTTATGGGGTTCAACACGGAAACGAAACGGATGCAGGTGGAAAGCATCCATCCCGGCGTTACTTTCGAGATGATACAGCGGAACACCGGCTTTGAAATACGAAAGGCCGAACACATCGGAGAAACAGATGTCCCGAGTGAGATGGAGCTGCGGATACTCAGGGAAGAGGTGGATCCGCTGGGCTACGTGATAAACAGGTAAATCGAATGAAAGAAGTAGTGATAGCCGGCCCGGTACGAACAGCCATCGGCAGTTTCGGCGGTGCCCTGACAACCGTCCCGGCGGTTGAATTGGGACGGATCGTCATACGTGAGACCCTGCGGCGGGCGGGAATAGCGGCCCAAGACGTTGATGAGGTTATCATGGGGAATGTGCTCCAGGCGGGTCTCGGCTCGAATACCGCACGCCAGGCGGCGTTGCTCGCAGAGCTGCCTGTCACCACCCCTGCGTATACCGTGAACAAAGTGTGTGCGTCAGGCATGAAGGCTATTACCCTTGGTGCGCTCTCAATCGCAGCCGGGGAAGCCGACATAATCGTCGCCGGCGGTATCGAAAACATGAGCTCGGCGCCGTACTCACTGCCAAATTTGCGGTGGGGGCAGCGGCTTGGTGATGGAGAGGCTGTCGATATTATCATCCGTGATGCGCTTTCCGATCCTCTCGATGGTTGTCACATGGGAATAACCGCGGAAAACCTCGCCGAAGAGTACTCCATCAGCCGAGAAACACAGGACGCGTTCGCCGTAGAATCGCAGCGAAAGACCGCACAGGCACTAGATTCAAAGGCTTTTGAAGACGAGATCGTAACTGTACCGATTCCCCGGCGCAAATCGGATCCTTTGCAGTTTCGTGTTGACGAGTTCCCGCGCCCGGGAACGACGCTTGAGGGTCTCGCAAAGTTAAAACCCGCATTCAAGAGCGACGGGGCGGTGACCGCCGGCAATTCCTCCGGTATCAACGACGGCGCCGCCGCCGTGGTGCTCTTGAACGCCGATGAGGCGGAGGCGCGTGGTATCAGGCCGGTAGCCCGGATAGTAAGCTTCGCCTCAGCCGCGGTCGAACCGATGCGCATGGGAATGGGGCCGGTCCCGGCGACGCGCAAGGCGCTCGATCATGCCGGTTTAGCGCTTTCAGATATCGACGTGATTGAGCTGAACGAAGCCTTTGCCGCGCAATCGATTGCGGTGCTCAGAGAGCTTGATCTGGATCCCGCAAAGGTGAATCTCAACGGAGGGGCGATATCCCTTGGCCATCCCGTTGGTGCGACGGGTGCGCGTATCCTGGTAACACTGCTCAATATCATGGAAAAGCGGAATTACCGCCTTGGCCTGGCGACGCTCTGCATCGGCGGCGGCCAGGGGATGGCGCTTATTGTGGAACGGACGTAAAAAAAACCGGCAGCGAAAATCGCTGCCGGTAACTTTGTAAGGAGGAAGAGTAATGAAAACTTCCTTGAGTAATATACTAATAAATCACGGAATCGTCACAACAAAAATCGAACATTGACAAATAAATACGACGCTTATACCATGCCGCAAGGACACAATCATGAGTGAAAGAAAATTAGAAAACAAAACCGCCTGGGTAACCGGTTCCTCCCGGGGTATTGGACGCGTGGTCGCTGATCACCTGGCAAGCCTGGGGGCGAAGGTGGCCGTTCACGGAACCAGCCCGACCTCAACCAGGGCGTTCAATGAGGCCGAATCGCTTGAAGCGGTTGCCCGTGCCATCGCGGACAACCACGGCGGCGATGTTCTGCCGGTGTGGGGAGATCTGACCGACGCGGATACGGTCAAGCAGATCGCGCAGAAAATCAGAGACAGCTTTGGCCGCATAGACATTCTCGTCAACTGTGCCGGCGGAGACATCGGTTCGCGCGGTACAGCCGGAGAAAATGCGGGCAAGCCGCCGTCGAACGATGCGATATTCATCTCTTTAGAGGACATTCGGGCCGTACTCGACAGGAACATCATGACCTGCATCCTGTGCTGCCGCGAGGTTGCGCCCGAGATGATGGAGCGCAGGAGCGGCTGCATCGTCAATATCGGAAGCGGGAGCGGATTGTACGGCCACGTCGGGGAGGCTATTTACGGAGTTGCCAAGGCGGCGGTCCATGAGTACACCCGCTGTCTGGCCGCACAGCTGCGCGCCCACAATGTTCACGCAAACGTGGTGTCGCCGGGCCCGATAATCACTCCCCGTTTTGAGGCCAGCAGGCCGATCGATGAGTCGAAAAAAATCAAAGACGGCACTCTTGAGCGTTACGGCTGGCCAATCGAGATCGCCAAGACCGTGGCGTTCCTGGTCACCCAGGATTCGTCGTTCATAACGGGGCAAGTACTCCGTGTGGACGGCGGTAACCAGATATGGCCCGCCTAGGCGCGGCCTCTCGGGTCAGTCGTTTTCCTTCACCGAAACGGTCACCGAACCGCCTTTTTTGAACTCCTGCTTGATGAGCTTGCTATAGTAGGATTCGTACAGCTGGATGGCCGCAAGCGGGTTGTGCCCGGTCACGCGGTCCTTTACCACCAGCGCGGTGCACAGCGCCTTTGAATATTTCATGAACAGTGAATCGTGGCCGACACAGAGGCCGACGAGAATGTTGAAATCGGTTTCCGCCTCGTTCAACACCGCGGCCTGGACGATAGGGCTGCACATCGATTCAAACGAGCCCGGATTGATCTTCTGGTCTTCGGTCAAGCCCAGGAACTCCTTGGGTGTCCGGCCTGTTTTGCATACTACCGAGGCGACTTCAAAACCCTGGGTCTTCAATATTTCAGTCAGTATCGCGGCCTCTTTTCTCAGGCCGTCACAAAAGGCGAGGCCGAGCCGTTTGTAGCCCATCTTGTGGCAGAACTCGATGGTCTCCTGAACCCTTGGTTTGATTGCGTACCGGGCGTTAGGATTGTTAGCCCCTTTGTTGACGTAACATTCACCCTCCTGGATAGAGGCGTATCGTGCAAATTCCTTTATATCGGGCTTATCGTACTCGGTGCAGGCGTGTTCAATGACTTCGCTCATCTTGATCGTCGGACAGTAGGTCGGACCCTGCCCGTCCTCCACACGGCAAATTTTGTTCCTGGTTTTGCATTCCGAGCATCTCGGCAGTTTTTCGTCGTTTGCTGACATTTTCCGCTCCTTTTCATTCACCGGCGTCGATACACGGCGCGTCGCTGTTGCAGATCTATTCGCATTATTATAGAGCAATCATGCAGAAGTACAAAGAGCAGAATAGAACGAAGGCGCTAACGCCAAACGCCGACAATAATCACGCAAGCCGAGCCCTCGATTCCGGGCCCTTGCCTCTGCCGCCGGTTTCCGGGCCCCGTCTGTCGTCTCACAAAAAAATCCAGTCGCCCCATCTTACAGTGCAGAAAATATGCTACTATACAAGCCAACTCTATCTTTGGGATGAATTAAGGCGTGTCACCCACAGTCAGATTCGCTATCGCTCTCACGCTCGTGTTCCTCATCGTCGCCGGCGGAACGGCGGGCTATTTTTTTATCGAGAAATGGTCCCTTTCCGACAGCGTCTATATGACCTTCCTGACAATCACCACCGTGGGATTTTCGGAAGTACATCCTCTGTCGAGCGCGGGAAGGCATTTCACTATTTTGTTGATAATGTTCAGCGTTTTCACCCTTGGATATTCGGTGACTCTGCTGGTGACCTACGTATTTGAAGGTCAGATAATGAAGACTGTCAAGGAGAGGCGTATGGCACGCGCGACGCGAAAGTTGAAGGATCACTATATCGTATGCGGCGCCGGAAGGGTAGGCAGAGAAGTGATAACCGAGTTTGAGCAGGCCCGCGTGAAGTTTGTGGTAATTGAAAAGGATCCGGCATCATCCTTTCTCTCCCAGGATGAATCGGTGCTCTACATAGACGGTGATGCATCTGAAGACCACGTGCTCAAAGAAGCCGGGATAGATACGGCGACGGGGCTTGTTGCAGCGCTGCCTGATGACGAGTCGAATTTGTTCGTGGTTTTTACGGCGCGTCAGATGAATCCAAAGCTGAACATTGTGGCAAGAGCCACCGACGAGCGTACGGCCAAGAAGCTCAAAAAAGCCGGCGCGAACTGGGTAATATCGCCGATACAGATAGCCGGGCAGCGTATGGCATCGGTTATGCTCCGCCCCTCCGTGGTGAGTTTTCTTGACATCATCGTCGGCAGCCTGAACATGGATATGCGGATGGAGCAGGTGCCGATTGTCGCCGGGTCGCATCTTATAGGAAAGACCTTGAGGGAATCCGGCATCGGCGAACGGACAGGCGCGATTGTCGTTGGTATCAACGATGCTTCAAACCGGACAAAGGTGAATTCCGCCTCAAACACGTCGCTTTCCAAGATCGGTTTGAAGGAAAACGACGTGTTGATAGCGCTGGGAAGCGACGAGCAATTGAAACAGCTTCAGGAGTTTGTGCTTTCCAAATAACCGGCGCGTACTGATCCGAATCCTGTGGAAAGTGTCTGAAACATACACGAAAGGCGACAAAACAGCAATTAAACGTTTGTTCTGGCAGCCGATTGCCTTCAAAATAGCGCTTTCCACAGGATTCGGATCACTACCTAACCGGCACGCCGCCCGATGTGACGCTTTACTTGCCGGCATTTTCGTTTATGATGAACGCATGATACACACGCGCCCGACAAAAATCGTCTGCACCATCGGCCCCGCGACCAGCAGTCTTGCCGCAATCCGGGGACTGGTGAACGCAGGTATGAACGTTGCACGCCTGAATTTCTCGCACGGCACCTGGGAGGAGCATGAACAACGGATCGAAACGATTCGTGCCGTTGAAAAGGAATACGGTACTAACATCGCCATTTTGCAGGATTTGGGCGGGCCAAAGATAAGGACTGGGAATATACCGCCTGAATTGGCGACGGTGGAGACCGGGGATACTGTACGGATCGCTCCTTTACACGGCACGGCTAATCCACCGTCCGGGACTATCCCGATCGGCTATGACCATTTGCTCGAGGACATTCCCCCCGGCGGGACGGTGCTTGTAGACGACGGCAAGGTCGAGTTGGAGGTACTGAAGTTATGCGCGGACTCTTTGACCTGCCGGGTGGTGCGCGGAGGGAGGATCGAATCGCGAAAAGGAGTGACCTTCCCGGACCAACAGCTGCAGATGAAAACTCCCACCGACGAGGATCTGCAGGCGCTCGAGTTTGGACTCGCCCATGACATCGACTACGCAGCCGTCTCTTTTGTGCAATCCGCGGATGATATCGAGCGCACCCGCGATTTTATAAAGAAGAAAGGTAAGGACACACCGATCATCGCAAAAATCGAGCGCAAAATCGCATTGCAGAATATCGAAAAGATTATATTGAGCAGCGACGCCGTCATGGTGGCGCGTGGCGATCTGGGTGTTGAAAGCGATATAACGATGGTCCCGGTTTACCAGGAAAGGATTGTACGGCTTGCCAGAAACCAGGGGAAGGCGGTCATCATAGCGACCCAGATGCTCGAGAGTATGATGGAAAGCGAGCTACCGCTTCGCGCCGAGGCATCGGACATCGCAAACGCCGTCTACAGCGGCGCGGACGCGATTATGCTCTCCGGCGAGACGTCCGTCGGGCATCACCCTGAAGCCGCGGTGAGAACGATGGCGCGCATCGCCGGCAATATGTACCAGTATATGGGGATTGACGAAAGTACCCGCCACCATAGCGACGAAAGCCTGGGTGACCCCCAGGGCGTGGCCATGTCGCAGGCTGCCTGCATGGCGGCGCGGCAGGTGGAAGCTTCGTACCTCGTCGCTCATACGCTCTCGGGAAAAACCGCCCGGCTCATTGCGCGCCAGCGGCCGCCGCAGACAATTGTCGCGATTACGCCGCTCGAGTCCACCAGACGGAGGCTTGCGCTTTATTGGGGGGTGTCGGCGCTGTTTGTTCCGGGAATTGAGCTCTCCTTCCTGCAGGCGATCAAGAAGGGCGATCAGGAGCTCATCGCGAGCGGTTTGGCGAAACCCGGTGAAAAGATCATCGTGACTGCCGGGATACCGGAAGGAAGGTCGGGCGTCACGAACATCATGAAGATACACATCATCGGATCGGAGTGAGCGCCGGCATGCCCAGTATTCTCCGCGCCTCATTCGGCGCTGCAATGTCACGCCCGTACTCGGCGGCGATCCGGACGATGCGCTCGACAAACTGGGCGTTCTTTTCGGCCAGTTTTCCCCTCGAGTAGTACAAATTGTCCTCAAGTCCCACCCGGATATGTCCATCCATGGCCAACGCCATCATCGACATCGGCAGATGGTTTTTCCCTATCCCGATGATCGACCAGGTGGCGTTTGCAGGCAGATTCTCGTGCAGGAGAAGCAACGTCTTTGGGGTCGCCGGCGCGCCCCAGGGTGTGCCCAGGACGAACTGAAAATGAAGCGGATCTTTCAGTTTCCCTTCGTTTCTCATACGAAGGCAGGTGACCATCATCCCAAGATCGAATATTTCGAGCTCCGGTTTTATACCGAATTCTTGAAACACTTGCGTGGCGCGGTCAAGGAATTCCGGCGTATTTACAAAAACACCGCCCCCCAGGTTTATTGAGCCGGCGTCCAGTGAGGCCAGATCGGGTTTCAACGACACTGGCGCAAGGCGTTCGTCGATCGAGAGGTTTTTCCCCGGGATACCGCTGGTAGTCATGCAGATGAGAAGATCCGTCTTTTCTCGAAGCGGCTCCATCACACGCCTGAAAACCTCTCTGTCCTGTGTGCCCTGGCCGGTTTCAGGATCACGTACGTGGATGTGCACGACCGACGCTCCGGCTTTCCAGCATTCGATAGCCGATTCCGTAATTTCCCCGGGAGTAATCGGGATATAAGGGGTTGCGTCGCGTCCGATCCGGCTTCCTGTAATCGCCGCGGTGATGATCAATTTTTCCATAGCAGGAGATTAGCACTTTTGGCGGTGAGATGAAAACAGGTTCAGGCGCCTTGTTGCATTGACAGAAGTTTTCTAAAGAGCCACGATAGGAAAACCCGTGACGGGCACCTTGCCTTGAAACAACGCGGGGAAAGCATGATACTGTTATATCTTCTCCGGTCGGCGACCGGGGATTTATGAAGTACCTGATCGAAAGACCGGTATCGAACTAGAGAACATGAAACATAACAATCGAGAATATCTCATCATGGTCATGAGCGGGATACTGACCATGTTCAGCGGCGGGTTCATTTGGCCCATTTTTGCCGCGTACGTCAGAACCGAGTTCAACGCCTCGCTTCATCTCGTGGGCCTGGCGGTTTCCGGCTACTTCCTGCTCCGTATGCTGACCGAGTTCCCGATAGGGGTGTTGAGTGACAGGACCGGCCCCAAGATGCCTCTTATCGCCGGAAGGGTATTGTCGGTTATCGGTGCCTTCGTCAGTTTTCAGACAAAGAACGTCGGAGTCCTGATAGTCGCCCGCATCGTCTGGGGAATCGGCGATGCGAGCTTTTTCTGTATCGGTACGAGCTATGTCAGCAAGCTGTTCTCAAGCGAAAAGCGAGGGCGGGCGCTCGGGACCTTTCAGGCCGTAGAGATGATAGGGAATCTGCTCGGTCAGGCGCTTGGGGGTTATTTTGCGGATAGATACGGCCTGAGGATGAACTTTTTGGCATCGGCGATAATGACGGTAACGGCGCTCGTCATGGTAACCTTTATTAAGGGCACGGCCCAAGGGCCGTTTAAAGGCAGTATCGCATCGCTCATGCCTTCCTGGGGTACGATACGCCAGGTGATGAACAGGACCGTTGTTGTGATATGTCTTGTGAATGTCGTCTGCATGATGATCAACAACGGTCTGCTCGGTACGATAATGCCGATATTCTCTACCGAAAACATCGGCCTGAGTTTGTCCCAATACTCGTTAATGGTGTCGCTTTCCACCATCGGGAATATCACCGGTAATCTTGTGGGTGGTGTGCTCAGCGACAAAGTGGGCAGAAAAAAGATTCTCATAGCGGGATTTGTAATCGGCGTTCTGGCGATATCGGGCCTCAGCGTTTTTAGAACTCTTCCCACGCTGTTGTTTGCGATGTTCTTGATGGGGATGTTCTGGGGGACTGTTTACGGAGCTGCGCCGGCATATATCGCGGATATGGTCGCCCCGGAAATCAGGGGAATCGGCATCGGTATTTACCGGACCTTCTTTGATCTCGGGGGCTTGATCGGCCCGGTGATCATGAGCGGGATAGTGGGATTATTCGGCGGCGAACGTGGTTATCTGTTTAGTTTCTACTTCTGCATCATCCTGGTGGTTGGCCTTATTGCATTATCGATGATGCTCAAGGAGAAAAAACCTACAAGTGTTTCGTGAGCAGTCGTGGAAAGACGCGGAGGAATGCTCTCATGGAGGGTTGGAGAATGAAAGATTACGGTTCGATTTTCAAGTGGCTCGACGGACATACTGCGACCTATGCGGCTGTCGCGGACAAAATCTGGGGGTATGCCGAAGTTGCATTGCAGGAGCTCAAGTCAGCGGCGCTTCAGATGGCGCATCTAAAAACAGAGGGTTTTACGGTTACCGAGAAGGTTGCCGGAATCAAGACGGCCTTTTCCGCGGAACGCGGCAAAGGCAAACCGGTCATCGGTTTTATCGGTGAGTATGACGCGCTTCCGGGGCTTTCGCAAAAGGTTGCCCCGCGAAAGGACCCGGTGGTCCAGGGCGCCCCCGGCCACGGGTGCGGTCACAACCTCCTGGGCACCGGCGGATTGGCGGCGGCGGTGGCCGTGTCCCGCTGGCTTGAGGAGAACGGGATGGAAGGCACGGTGCGCTACTACGGCTGTCCCGCGGAAGAGCAGCTGTGGGCAAAAGCCTTCATGGCCCGGGCCGGCAGTTTTGACGATCTTGATGCCGCGTTGAACTTTCATCCCGCCACCTACAATATGCCGGGTAAGGGTACCGCCGTCGGGATCTACGATGTGCGGTTCAAGTTTACCGGGGTGACGGCGCATGCCGGCGGTTCTCCGCACCGGGGCAGGTCCGCTCTCGACGCCGTCGAGCTCATGAACGTTGGTGTGAACTACCTCCGCGAACATGTGCCTGAAAAAGTGCGAATGCACTACGCCGTGACCGACGGCGGCAGGGTGCCCAATATCGTTCCGGAAACCGCGGCGGTCTGGTACTATCTCAGGGCTCCGGACATGAAAATCCTCGACAACGTCTATGCCCGCGTTCGCAAAGTTGCTGAAGGCGCCGCTCTTATGACCGAGACAAGAGTCGATATCCGCGTGACTGCGGGATGCTCAAGCGTCTTGAATAACCATTACCTCGCCGACCTGCACTACGAAGTAATGAAAGATATTGGGTCGATCGTCTATACCGATGAGGAACTTGCCTTTGCCAGGGAGATCAACACCGCATATCCTGACGGTGCGAGTGAAGGCGCATTTGCGGGGCTTCCGGTCCCCCAGGCCGAAAGAGACCGCGTTGAAGCGGTCGGGAAACGTCCCCTGGTTGATGAAAACTTCCCCGCGATGGACGAACTGGAAGTGAGGACCGGATCGACGGACGTCGGCGACGTGAGCTGGATCACACCGCTATCGATGCTCAGGACCACCTGTTTCCCGGCCGGCGTTGCCTCGCACAGCTGGGGCGCGACCGCGGCATCGGGGATGTCTATCGGCCACAAGGGGATGATGCACGCGGCAAAGATCATGGCGGGTGTTGCGGCGTTGCTCTTTGATGAACCGGAGCACTTGAAGAAAGCTCGGGATGAGTTCTTGAAGAAAACAGCGGATTCGCCGTACAAGTGCCCGGTGCCGCCGGAGATCAGGATCGAGGACGTTACGCCGACGTTTTGATTGCGTCGTTTTCGCCGCCGTCTTACCCCCAGAGATCTCTTGCCACGTCATCGAGTCCGAGCTTCTGTAGCTGCGTGCGGCTCGGCTTTGCTGTCTTCGGGTCCCAGTCCATGGCCTCCATATATTCCTTCACCATGGTCTGCTCATCAACAGTTATACCTGCCACCGGACCCGCTGTCTGCGGCGGTCTGCCGAGCACTCTGTCCGGAAATTTGCGTTCGAGAGGATTCAACCCTTCCCGAAGGTTAAAGGCGTGCCTCAGGTTGCCGATTCTCTCTCCGGTGTTAATCAACTCATCTAATGTGACGTCCCAGCCTGTTATCGCCTTCATGAACGCCGGCATGGTTTCGATTTCGGCAAGACTGAAATAACCGAACTCGCACATTCCCGCGGAGTTCACGATGTGCATGATGTCGGCCCCCCGCCGGTGCGCCTCTCCTCTTCCGGTAAAAGACGCCTCACTAAAATCGGGTACCAGTCCCGCAGGGTTCAGCACTTCCGCCCCCTGAGTGTGACGGCCCGGCGTTGCATCCGTGAGATACGTTGTTGCGAAGTTGAAGCCTTTCTTGGGGTCATGAGCCGGTAGATCCTGCCCGCCGACGTTCATCGCGTATTTCTCACTGCCTTTGCCGATCCTTTCGGCGGCTTTTCGGGTTCCGTCGGCCAATACGTCACCAAACCCTTCTCGCTTGGCGATAAGGTCGGCCATCGCGACAATAGCCGAGTGATTTCCCCAGGTCATCTCCAACCCGCCGGTGTCTTCCTTGCTGATGATGCCGTTCTCGTAACACTCAATGGCAAATGCGACGGTGGCGGCCGTAGAAATAGTATCAAGACCGGCCCGGTTGCAAATCTCGTTGGCCATGATAATAGATTCCAGATTATCGTTGAGACAGTTAGTCCCGAACATGCATAACGTTTCGTACTCAGGTTTGCAGGAGCCTTCCGAGTATCTGTACTCGCCTGCGGGCGCCTTCATCCGTCCTCCGCACTGGAGGGGACATTGCCAGCATCCCTCTTTCTCCATCTGACGATCCATCACCGCATTCCCGCCGATAAGCTCGGCCTGCGGAAAGTCCACAACGCCCACGCCTCCCCAGTTTTTCACCGGTGAATCTCCATCGTGCGCGCTCACCGCAGTCAGCCCGGCGGTGCCTGTTATCCTGAAGAGACCGGCTACCGCCACATTGTCGAAGTCCTTGATACACTTTCTCCGTAACTCGCGAGCTTGCTTTTCATCCGCGACCGGTACCTTTCCGTTGCCGTTTACCGCGATCGCCTTCAGTTTCTTTGAGCCCATCACCGCCCCGACACCGGACCGTCCGGCAGCCCTGCCCTTATAAGTCATAACCGCAGCGCTCAAGGAAAGCCTTTCTCCGGCCGGACCGATGCAGGCGACCTTGGCTTTACCCCCGTGTCTTTCGGCGAGAGTGTCTTCCGTATAAAAACTGTCTTTTCCCCACAAGTCGCCGGCATCTCTTAATTCAGGCTTGCCGTTTTCGATATAAAGATAGACCGGCCTTGCCGAAACCCCGGTGAAAAAGACCCCGTCATAACCCGCGAATTTCAGATAGGGGCCAAAATCACCGCCGCAGTTGGCGTCTCCCCATCCTCCGGTAAGCGGGGATTTGCAGAGCACCTGGAATCTGGTGCCGCACAATGCCGGCGTACCGGTGAAAGGGCCTGTCATGAACGCTAATATGTTCTCCGGGCCGAGCGGATCAATGCCACCTTTCATCCGGCTGTACAAAAGCCGTGACGCTATGCCGTAGCCTCCAATAAAGTCGCGACAGAACTTGTCCTCTAAAGGTTCGTCTTTCAATGTCCCTTTGGAAAGATCCACCCATAGCAACTTCCCTACATAGCCTTTAGCCATACTCGGCCTCCTTCACTGTTCAAGATGGTTTTTTGGATCTCGATGTATTACTCTGCTGTACTCTCGCTACAATGATAGGGTAGGAATTTCCGCCTGTCAAATTCGCCGTTTGTTATAATTCTGTCCGCGATCGCACCACCCGGGTGCGCTCGCTAAATCGTCATCCATGACGATTTGCGCTCGTTCATCACTCGCGCCGCTCGCCCGCGTTCAAGTCCTCGACATCTAGAAAAAAGGCCGCACGGGGAAAACCCGTGCAGCCTTTCTTGCAGCAGACTGGACTTGAACCAGCACAGGGTAACCCCCACTAGCCCCTCAAGCTAGCGTGTCTACCAAATTCCACCACTGCTGCGGAACGATCGAAAATTACAATGAGGCCGCAAAAAAGTCAATATGATGCGCCGCTGTGCGTTCCTCTGTGGCGGGCGGTAGGACTTGTGCCAAAAGCCGGGAGCAGGAGTCTTACCTTCTGGTCACCCAGGCCTTGAGTTTCTCGTCGACTTCGCCGTTTGGGAGTACGTAGTCAGGGGAGACATACCCTTCCTGTTCAAATCGTTGTTTGCGAATGCAGTTCAGCCCGCCGTTCATGCAGTAATCATCTATCCATTTCCTGTCCAAAAGGCCCGCGTCGAAGGCCCGTTTCATGCCGCTTGTGCCGTTGTACCACCGGCACAGGTTTTTGCCTTTCACGCTCTTGCGCCCTCCTGTCGTAATCAACTTGAGTATACGCACATTACGAAAAGATCGGAATATACCGGGCGCCCTGCAGCGACCCGCGCACTGAACATAACTTGCTCAGCGGGCGCGAGGCAAATGACTCTCCGGTACTTCGGGAAATGGATTCTCTGTCTGCCAACCCGTTTTTCCGGTTTTCCTGTAGTGTTCGAGCCGTCTGATGGTCAGCTCGGCGAATACGGGATCGATATCACAGGTGATGCACTTTCTCCCTGACAACTCGGCAGCGAGAAGCGTTGTGCCCGAATGGCTGAAAAAATCGGCGACTGTGTCAGCCGGCGCGCTGCTGGAGGAAATGATTCGCCGGATCGCTTTCAGGGGTTTCTGCGCATACGCGCCCGGCACGTTCTCTTCCATTCTGTAAAAGACCTGCTGTATGTCCACCCAGACGTTGCCGGGCCTGATGGTGTTCGCTTTCCCGCGTTCAAGGTTTTCCTTGAGCTCCCCGCCGACCTTCTTGTAGTAGCCCCGGAGGATCTTTGGTATATCGGTGTATTCCACCGTGAAGCCGGGGTCGCCCTTTGCGTAACAGAGGAGCTCCTGGCGCACGAACATCCAGTTCCGCTGGGTGCCGTAGCCGCGCTGATTGCGCATAGTGATGAAGCAGCGAGCCTGCCACTGCTTGAAATCACGCATCATGACCATGAAATCGGGGAGAGGCTGGAACCCGCGCTGTTGGTCCGCGCCGGTCCAGACGTAAAGGTAGGCGTTCTGAGCGGCAACATCGAGCGACGATGAAACCCATCGCCGGCACCAATCGATATACTCAGAGAGGCCCCTCACCGACAGCGCATCTGTGGTTGATCTTCCGACGGCGATATTGTACGGCGGATCATGTATCATGAGGGTGGGTGTCTCGTTTTCGCAAAGGGAGTGGACGGCGCCAGCGTCTGTGGCGTCCGTGACGCCCACCCGGTGACCGTTCACCGGGTCGGTCCAGATTTCCCCCGGTTTCAGCCGGCAGCATGCGAGTACCCGGTCGTGGAACTCACCCGGCTTGTCGAGCCGAGGTATCCCCAAAGGTTTCATTTTCCGGGCGCTGCCACAACCGAAACTTTGTTTTTTCCGGCCTGTTTGGCGGCGTACATCGCGCTGTCGGTGCGGATGAGAAGCCTGTCGAGAGAATCCTCCGGGCCCTTGAACGTCTGAACACCGAGGCTCGCGGTTACCGGAACCGGTTGTTTTTCGTATTCAAATCGGATCCGCTCGACGGCCCATCGTATACGCTCCGCGAATGTTTTCGCCTCTTCCTGCGTGCACTCCGGGAGCAGGAAGTAAAACTCGTCGCCGCCGTAACGAGCGAAGGTATCAATTTTCCTGCAATGCCTGAGGCAAGTCGAAGCGACGGCTTTGAGGATTTCGTCTCCCGTGTTGTGGCCGTAGCCGTCGTTGACCCTCTTGAAGCCGTCGATATCGAGAAGGATACAGGAGAAAGGTTTGCCGAACCGCAAGGCCCTGGCCATTTCGCGTTCGGCTGAATCGAGGAAGTATCGTCTGTTGTATATGCCTGTCAGTTCGTCGGTTATTGCGAGCTTCTTGAGCTCGGCCTCTGCCGCGTCGAGTTGAAACACCATCTTCAAAAACTGGAGACTCATGAGAGTGGCCACGATCATGGGTACGCACGCGGCCAACAGGACACCTCGCGCATCAAAATCTCCGGTAATTGCCATGACCGCCACCGTTATGGCGACCGACGCTCCGGATGCAACGGCGGTCAGCAGCGCTGTCGCGGGCACAAATCCGAGTTTTCGCAGAAATCCGCGAAGCTTGGCCGGTTGCATCGATGTGTATCCTGCTCTATACGTTAGGCCCTGGGACGGGCGGTGTCAAGGTTTGTGCCGGAGGCGTGAGCGTCCAGGCAGAATCCCCGAAGATCACCGACACCCTCAAAGAAGAGCTTCATAAGCAGTACTGTGTAATAAGCCCCGCGTTTGGCGACGGTGATCCGCCCGGATTTCTTGACTGCGGCGCCTGCAAGGCGAAGCAGCGCCACAGATGTCCTGACGAAAAATTTGCACAGTGGTGTCTGTCCGCGGCACAACCCGTCGAAATCGATACCGCCGCCGAAAAGCTGCATGAGAAGCAGATACCGGAGATTCTCTCCGCTATCGAAGGGATGTCTGAAAGCTGCGGCATCCGCATTGTTTTCCGCCGCCTCGATATATTTCTCAACTGAAAACACATTGACCGCCAGCGTCCCGCCTTCGAGTCCGAATGCTCCGGCGCCGGCTCCGGCGTAGGACGAGTGCTCAACGATATATTCATCGATCATCCCCCGGTTTTTCGAGAAGCACCACGCCGACGAAGGAACGTACTCCGGCTCTATGGTATCGCGGATCAGTCGGTAGGCCTGCTTTTTCCATGCAACTTCCCGCCGCCAACCATCGAATGATTGCCGCCCTCCGCCGCTTTTCATCAACGGGTAGCAGGTCACCTGGTCTATTCCGAGTTGCTTGACGATCCCGAGGTCTGCAATGACATCGGCATGGGTCTGGCCTTCAAGGCCGAAAATGAGGTCGACGTTGAGCGTGTCGAAGATGCCGCGTATCTGAGAAAGACGGTGCTGTATGTCGGCGCCGGTGCCGTACTTCCGGATCCTGTTCACCGATTCAAGGAGATTGTCCTGAAAACTCTGCACGCCCACGGAAAGCCTGTTCACGCCGCAGGTTTTCAATAGCTCGATATTGGATGGTGTGAGATCGGAAGGATTCGTCTCTACGGAACACTCCTGTATAGGCCAGAGTCTTCTCACCTCATCTATTGTCAGGGCAAGCTCATCCGGAAGTACCGTCGGCGTACCCCCGCCGAAGTATACGGTGGAGAACTGGTAGCCGAGGTCGTGGTAACGGTTGAGCTGCCGGCGCAGCGCCCGGAAGTATCTGCGGGCAAGTTGCTCGTCAAAGGGTATACGGAAGAACGTGCAGAACGGGCAGAGCTCCTTGCAGAAAGGTATATGAACATAGAGCATGGGAACGGCGGCGGTATCCCGCGTTGCCATACCGGGTTCGATTGGCGCTCTTTCTTCCGCAGCGGTGACGAGCCGGGAAGTGTACCGATGCATATAACGGGTGAGAAAATATTCGATCAACATTGGCCGAGTATATCAACGCTTTGCTTTTTCGTCGTGGTTTAGTATATCCTTACTATCCTGTAAAGGGCAAAACAAAACGGCGTATGAAAATCGCGGTACTTCTATCCGGCGGCGTCGACAGCTCGGTAGCACTCAACCTGCTTCAGGCTGAGAGACGTCACGACATAACGGCGTTCTATCTCAAGATATGGCTTGAGGAAGAGGTCCAGTTCCTGGGCGATTGCCCGTGGCAGGAAGACCTCGAGTACGCGCGGGCTGTCTGCGACATCGCCGGAGTTCCGCTCGAGATCGTACCTCTCCAACGCGAATACTACGCCCGGGTGGTCGAATACGCCCTGAGCGAGCTCCGCCGCGGGAGAACCCCGAGCGCGGACATTTTCTGTAACCGGCGGATCAAGTTCGGTCTGTTTCGCGAACGGATATCTCCCGATTTTGAGAAGATAGCAAGCGGTCATTATGCAATACTGAGGCCTGACGGAGAAAATCTGCTGCTCGTTAAATCGCCGGACCCGGTCAAGGACCAGACCTATTTTCTCTCACACCAGACACGCGAACAACTTTCGCGTTCGCTCTTTCCGATCGGCCATCTGAGAAAAGAGCAGGTGAGGGGACTCGCCGCGGAGTTCGATTTGCCGAACCGGGACAGGAAGGACAGCCAGGGGATCTGTTTTCTCGGCAAAATCAAGTATCCCGATTTTGTCAGGCATTACCTAGGCGAAAGGCCGGGGAATATCGTCAACCGCGAGACCGGCGCCGTTCTGGGTGGGCACAACGGCTTCTGGTTCTACACGATAGGACAGCGTCAGGGCTTGAGCCTGAGCGGTGGTCCGTGGTACGTAAGCGGTAAAGACGTGGAAAGCAACACTGTTTATGTCACCCATGGCGAGCGGGCCGGTCTCCTCGAGCGGAAAGACTTTACGGTTTCCAGCCTTCACTGGATAAACGCCCCACCTGATGAAAGCTGCAACCTCACGGTAAAACTCAGGCACGGCCCGGCAGTCACGAGTTGCACGATCAAACCCTCCGGCACCGGAAATCTTGCGGTGCATCTGGAGAAGCCTGACAAGGGCATAGCGCCAGGGCAGTTCGCCGTTTTTTATTCGGGTGATGTCTGCCTCGGCGCCGGTTCTATCGATGATCTGTAAAATCGATAACGCTTATCTTTCCGGCAATTGCCCGGCTGATTTTGAAAAACTCCTTTGAAATTGCATGATCCGGATGGGTGGTGACAAAAGGCTTGCCTTCATCGGTTTCCTTGGGCATGTCCGGGTGCAGATCGATAATTCCTAAGAGATCGATGCCGAACTCCTTCGCCAGAGTAGCGCCGCCGCCACGGCCGAACACCTCACCCGACATGTTCTCCACAACGCCAAGCAGTGGAACACCGAGCCTGTTGAAAGCGGTGATACCGCGCCTTGCATCACTTAAGGCTATTTTCTGGGGGCCCGTGACCACAATCCCTCCGGTGAGCGGCACGAGTTGGGCAAGACTCAACTGCGCGTCTCCGGTGCCGGGCGGCAGGTCTACCACGAGGTAGTCCAACTCGCTCCAGAGCACTTCTGAGAACAGCTGGGATATCGCGTTATGCAGCATCGGCCCTCTCCACACGAGCGCTTCGGCCTCGGGGATGAGAAAACCCATGCTCATGAGCTCTACTCCGTGCGCGCGCACCGGGACGAGTTTTCCTCCTTTCTGGGAAGGCGGGCCGGCTGCCCCCATGAGAAGCGGCATGTTGGGGCCGTAAATATCCGCATCAAGGATACCCGTGCGCGCGCCGTCCTGCGCCAGGCAAACCGCAATATTCGCCGCCACGGTGGTCTTCCCGACGCCGCCCTTGCCGCTGCTTACCGCGACGATGTTCTTGATGGGAAGCTGGAGTTTCTCAGAGATCCTTGAATCCGACCGGACTTCCGAGTCGAAATGTATATCGATATCTCCCGCTTCCGGAATGTGCGTGCGGATGGCCGCGGTGCTTTCATCTTCCAGCACGTCCTTCATCGGGCACGCCGGGGTAGTGAGCATGATGGTGAACGAAACGTTGTTGCCCGATATTTTGATGTTCCTGATGAAATTCAACGTGATAAGATCTTTTTTGAGCTCCGGTTCTATGACCGTCTTGAGTGCTTCTTCCACCTGCTGTTTCGTGATCTTTGATGCCATGTGTTTCTCCTGTTGTTAACTTCTGCGCTGTAACGCTTTGAACTGCTCCCCTGCGTGGTATGAAGAGCGCACGAGCGGACCTGATTCGCAATGTATGAACCCGCGATTCAAAGCCTCTTCTCTCAATTCCGCAAACTCATCGGGGTGCCAGTAGCGGCTGACTTCCACGTTGTCCCGTGACGGCTGGAGGTATTGCCCGATATTCAGCATGTCCACCGACGCGGCGCGAAGGTCATCCATCGCTTCGAGCACTTCGTCCTTGGTTTCTCCAAGACCGAGCATCATGCTCGATTTGGTTATGCTGTTCCTGTCAAGCTCCTTCACTGCCTTGAGAAAACCGAGGGATCTCTCGTATTCCGAGCGCGACCTGATTTCGCGCGTCAGACGTCTCACCGTCTCGATGTTGTGTCCGGTGATCTCGGGCCTGCTTTCGACGAGTGTGGCGATGCTCGATTTCCTGCCCGACAAATCGGAGCTCAAGACCTCTACCGAGCATGTCTGGACCGCCTGGTGTATTGCCGTTACGGTAGTTGCCAGAATTCCCGCGCCGCCGTCTTCCAGGTCGTCCCGGTTGACCATCGTAATAAACGCGTGATTCAACTTCATCACCCGGACCGACTGGGCAACCCGG
>JAFGHN010000289.1 GCA_016930115.1 Spirochaetales bacterium
ATGCTCGAGGACCTCGTGTTTGCGGCGTTTTCAGACGCATCGGCAAAGATCAAGGAAAAAATGAAAGAAGAAATGTCCAGACTCACCGGTGGTCTCGATTTACCGCCGGGGCTTTTTGGCGCCTGAGACCGTATGACGACCCTTGATCAGCTCATCAGGAATCTTACGCGGCTTCCGGGAATCGGGCGTAAGAGTGCCGCGCGGATAGCCTACTACCTGCTCCGGGCAGACAGACAGTTCAACGCGGATCTGGCCCGGGAGATAGCGGAACTCAAAGAGCGGATACGGGAGTGCAGTATCTGCGGCAACTACACGGAAGTAGATCCCTGTGAGATATGCACCGACCCGCGACGCGACCGGTCTGTGCTGTGCGTGGTTGAACAATCCCAGGATATCCAGACGATAGAGGCCACCCGGGAATACAGCGGCCTCTTTCATGTGTTGAACGGCGTTATCTCTCCGATAGACGGCATCGGTCCCGATGATCTTACCTTCGGAAAACTCGAGAAACGTATCAGCGAGAACGACATCGCGGAGATCATCATTGCGACCAATCCAACCGTGGAAGGAGACGCCACCGCGATGTACCTGGTGAGAATGTTCGCCAACAGCGGTATCTCGCTTTCGCGTCTTGCTTCAGGGCTGCCGGTAGGCGGTGACCTCGAGTACGCCGACAGACTCACCCTCGCGCGGTCGATAAAGGGGCGGATACCGCTGAAATAGCGGAATAGCCGAAGCCTCCGCTTTCTATCGGATTTGCCGGCGTATTGTCTCGATACGCTCGCGCATACGTTCCACGTGGCTTCCGTTCCAATAGTACTTGCCGCATGCCCTGCAACGGAAGATGCTGGACGCGCCGGCTTTTACGCCGGGGGGCACTTCACCGGCTGCAATTCTTTCTTTATCAATCTGGGTGATTTCTCCGTTGCAGTTGATGCACCGTTTGAACGGGTCGAACCTGTCCGCCAGATGATAACGGATGACGGCCTCAACTATCTGCTCGTCCGGGTTGGTGCTTCGCACGTAGAACCCGCGGGACACGGTGCTTCTCATCAAAAGTCTCGTGTCGCGGGAGAGCAACACCCGGTCCTCCTGTACGGCTATCCGTGCGAGGTCATGATCATCCCACCGGCGGTCGTACAGGGTATCGAAACCAAGCATCCGCAGCAGGCGGGCCAGCGTTTTCAGATGTACGTCCGCAAGAAAGCGGGTATTTTCCTGGTCCGGCGGGGAAAGCCGCAGAAGTTCCGATTCTTTGCAGCCGAAGGACCGGGCGCTCAGACCCGGTGGAAAAACGGTGATACGGTCATTTTCATCGAGCAGATAGTCAAAACCGGCGGAGGCGCCGTTTACAAGGATACAGTCCACCTCGACGTGGGGCACTCCAAGGGATTCAATCAGGTCTTTTACCGAACGAGTTACGTGAAAAGAGGCCTCAATATCGCCCCGGCGTGATTCATCAGAAAGAAAAAAGTGAAGGTCTTCATGGAAAGCGACGGTTACGTGTATCACCGCTCACAGTTTGTCGATAAGCATCGAGCATTTTCCCGATGGAATCGGGAGGGTCCGCTTTTTTCCTTCGTCCAGGATGTTGATAGTGAAGTAGTAGAGTTTCTCTGATTCAAGCCTGATTTCCCATCCCCTACCGCTCTTGTTGCTCAAGATCGTGATCATATTGCGTTTCAGAGAGAGGTCTTCTATACCCATGATCTCCATGGAGGGAATGATCCAGTCGACGGTTTTTCTCGGGAGGCTGATATACAGGCCGATAACGTTTTCGATTACCAGCGTAATCGATGAGAGAGCTGCATAGGGCAGATAGAGTGGACGGGGCCAGTTTCTCTTTTCCGGCCATTTCGCCGGGCCGTCCTTGCTCGGCAGATACGCTTCGTACAGGTTACCCTCTTCTTTTCCTTCCGGATGAAGCGTGTCGAGCATGAAATAGAGATGGCGGATGGAACACTCTCTTGCAAGGTCATACCGCCCATATTTCTCGAGCCCTTTTATGATCATAAAGGTGAAGGGGGGATACACCGATCCGCGGCATCCCATTCCCTCTTCGTCAAAAGAAGGGTCGTCCGCGGCGACCGTCGGAAAAGGATTTTCCGTGCCGAAAGTCTTCGGATTCTTTAAATGATCTATGAGACGGTTCGCCTTGTCCTCATTGGGTATCTCTCCCAGAAGCGTCCAAAAAGCGGCGATTGTCTTGGTGGGGAGACGATTGCACTTGTCATCGAGATCGCAATAGAGACCGAGGTTCTGGTCCCACATCTGCGAATTGATGCGCGTCTTCAGCGAGAAGTACTTTCTCTTGTACCGGAAGCTCAGCTCCTTATCATTGAGGATATCGCCGATTGCCGACATGTACAGGGCGTTTATCGCCTGCTGGGTGTTGAAGTCGATGAGATACTTCGCCTCTTCCCGGGGTGCGTTATCCATCCTGGTGGCAGCGAGGGGCACCGCGTAAAGACCGGTGTCGTCTTTAAACACCGCTTCAAGCCAGGAGAAATATTTCTCAAGGATGGGAACCACGTCGCGGAGCCGCTTCTTGTTACCGATTTTGTGATACAGGTTGAACTCGGCCCATGAGAATAGCGGTGGTTGAATTCCTTTCGGATTCTTCCTTGACCGTACCGGCCTGCCGTCTATTTCGCGATACTCGCCGCAGATGGCTCCGTTGTTGTCCTGTTTCCCGTAGAAGTTGTCGAGAAGCGGGGAAGCCGGATATATGCGGTTTGAGTACACGAGAAAAAAAGTGGAAAGACACGCTTCGAACTGATTGATGTTCTTGCTGTCCGGGTAATTAAAATAGCGGGGCTGCAATCCGTTTCTCTCGGTCCCTTTCTGCCAGAAATCCTGTATCCAGGCCCAGGTTCTGTCATAGATATCGACAAAATCCTGATCATAAAAGTGAACCGACGGAAAACCTTTTTTAGCCACAGAAATGCCGACTCCTTTGATGGGATTCAGAATACTCGCCTTGATATTGTTGCGGGGTGTATAATCAACCAATGATAATATTATCGGTTCGTGAAGTCAAATTAAAGCGGTGTTGCCACCTCACCAGCTTGAACAATAACCTTTTTCCCTGTATAAACTTGCTTTAATAGCCAACAAGGATCCATCTAATATGCACAGATACCGGACTCACACTTGCGGTGAGCTTAAGAAGACTGATATCGGATCAACTACGGTCCTCTCGGGCTGGATACACAACCGGCGCGACCACGGTGGAGTCCTGTTTATCGATCTTCGTGACCATTATGGAATCACTCAGGTGGTCATACGCCCTGACAGCGGATTTCAATACGATGTTGCACATCTGCACAAGGAATCCGTCGTCCGTTTCGAGGGAAAAGTCATACCGCGCGACGAAGATACGGTCAATTCAAACATGCCCACCGGAGAGGTGGAGGTTGAAGCGACTTCCTACGAGGTGCTGAGCCGGTGCGATTCGCTGCCGTTCAGCGTCTTTCCGGAGGAAGAAGCACCGGAAGAAACCAGGTTGAAATACCGGTATCTCGATCTCCGCCGGAGCCGTCTCCACAGATCGATTATGCTTCGCTCACAGATCATCAGCGCGATCAGGAAAAAGATGACCGAGCTCGGCTTCAATGAGTTTCAGACGCCGATACTGACGAGCTCGAGCCCCGAAGGCGCCCGGGATTATCTCGTGCCCTCCCGAATCCATCCGGGGAAATTCTACGCCTTGCCCCAGGCGCCGCAGCAGTTCAAACAGCTTTTCATGATTGCCGGTTTTGACAGGTACTTTCAAATCGCGCCTTGCTTTCGAGATGAAGACGCAAGGGCGGACAGATCACCGGGAGAGTTCTACCAGCTCGACATCGAGATGTCCTTCGCGACGCAGGAAGAGATATTTGAGGTTGTCGAAGCCGTTATGAGCTCGGTTTTCAAGGAATTCTCGAATTGGAAAATCGAAGAGGTACCCTTCCCGCGGATACCCTACCGCGAAGCGATGTTGAAATATGGCACGGATAAGCCCGATCTAAGAAATCCGATAGAGATGCGCGATGCGACTGACATTTTTAGAGGTTCAGGATTCAAGGCGTTTGCCGGGGCGGTCGAAAAAGGCGCGGTGGTGCGGGCGATCCCGGTTCGATCCATATCGGGGCAGCCGAGGAGTTTCTTTGACCGGCTTGTAGAGTTCGCTCAATCGCTGGGAGCAAAGGGGCTCGCCTACCTCGTTTTCTCAGACAGTGAGATCAAAGGACCCATCGGCAAGTTCATTTCCGATGACAAGATGGGCGCTATCAGGGAGCGGTGCGCCGTGCAGAGCGGGGATGTGGTGTTTTTTGTTTGCGATTTTGAAGCGCAGGCCGCCCGCGTTGCCGGGGAAGTGAGAACAAAGATCGGGGTTGATCTTGGGCTTCTCGAACAAGAGGTATTCCGCTTCTGCTGGATAGTTGATTTTCCAATGTTTGAAAAGAACCCCGACACCGGAGCGGTTGAGTTTTCCCATAATCCGTTCTCTATGCCCCAGGGTGGCATGGAAGCGCTTGAATCAAAGGATCCGCTTGAGGTTCTTGCATATCAGTACGATATCGTCTGTAACGGGATCGAGCTTTCGAGCGGAGCGATCAGAAATCACCTTCCCGATATCATGTACAAGGCCTTCGAAATCGCCGGTTACGATAATTCGGTTGTTGCGGATAAATTCCCCGCTTTGCTCAACGCATTTCACTACGGGGCCCCACCCCACGGCGGTATTGCACCGGGAATAGACAGGATGATCATGCTCATCTTGGGCGAACAAAACCTGCGCGAGGTGATCGCCTTCCCCATGAACCAGCGTGCCCAGGACCTTATGATGAACGCCCCTTCTGAGGTGAGTGACAAACAGCTTGACGAGCTCTACATAAAAGTGATACCGCCCATCGAGTAACGAGGCGCGTTATGCCTTCTTGTTTCCGTTTTTAGGCTCCAGGCCCAGGAGCTTGTCGATATCTTCGCCAAGCAGTTCTTCTTTCTCCAGCAGGCCGTTCGCGACTTTCAAAACGGCCTCGTTTTTCTCGGTGAGAAGCGTGGTTGCGCGTTCAAACGCCTCGTCAAGGATCGACTTGATCTCCTGATCGATTTCTCTGGCGGTAGCTTCACTGAAATCCCTGCGCGTCGCAATGTCCTCACCAAGGAAAACATGCTCCCGCTCGCTGCCAAGGGAGATATTTGCGAGCCGTTCGCTCATACCCCAATCGAGCACCATTTTCCGGGCGAGCTGCGTAGCCTGTTGCAGGTCATTTTCCGCGCCGCTTGTTATCGTTCCCATGTGGAGTTTCTCCGCCACGCGGCCGCCGAGAAGGACGGCTATCCTGTCGAGAAGGTATTCACGATTGTAGAGATACTTGTCTCCCTCGGGGAGCTGCTGGGTGACACCCATCGCCCTGTCCCGCGGGATAACTGTTACTTTGTGGATCGGTTCGGCGTTTGGCAAATACGCCGCCAGTACCGCATGACCCGCTTCGTGAAAGGCTACGGTCTTCCGCTCTTCCTCCGTGAGGACCATGCTTTTTCTGACAAGGCCGAGGAGGATCTTGTCGTGGGCTTCGTTGATGTCGCTCTGATCTATGACGGTTTTCTTATTTCGTGCCGCGGTAAGCGCTGCTTCGTTGAGAAGGTTTTCCAGATCGGCGCCGCTGAAACCGGGGGTGGCCTTGGCTACGGTTTGGAGATTGACCGATTCTGAAAAGGGTTTGTTGCGGGCATGTATTTTCAATATCTGAACTCTATCGATCATCGTGGGTCTGTCGACACTCACCCTTCTGTCGAACCTTCCGGGCCGCAGCAGCGCCGGATCGAGAATGTCCGGTCTGTTTGTGGCAGCGATGACAATGGTGCTTTCGTTTGGCTCGAATCCGTCCATTTCCGAGAGCAGCTGATTCAATGTCTGTTCTCTCTCGTCGTGACCGCCGCCGAGCCCTGCGCCGCGGTGTCTGCCGATGGAGTCGAGCTCATCAATAAAAATGATGCTTGGGCTGTTTTTCCGCGCGTCCCTGAAAAGGTTCCGCACTCTTGAAGCGCCCACGCCAACGAACAACTCCATGAAATCGGATCCGGTGATGCTGTAGAAAGGCACGTTTGCCTCGCCGGCGACGGCCCTGGCAAGCAGCGTCTTTCCGGTTCCCGGAGGACCTACAAGAAGTACGCCTTTTGGGGTCTTGGCCCCCATTTTGTGGAATTTCTCCGAGGATTTCAGGTAGTCTACGATTTCAGTCAGTTCGCTCTTGGCGCCTTCCACTCCGGCAACATCGTTGAAGGTTTTGCTCTCATCGGTTTTCATGTACAGTTTTGCTTTGTTCTGACCTACCGAGAAGAGACTGTTTCCCTGGTTCCTGCTGCCCTTATAAAACGAGTAAAAGATGAAGACAAGCAAGAGAAGGGGTAGAAAATTGAGGATGACGCCCAGCACCGATGTTCTGTTCGCCGGCTTGGTGAATACCTTCACGTCGTTTTCTTCGAGCATGTTTGAAAGCTCGTCGTCTCCGTAGAAAGGCAGATACGTGGTAAAACCGAGAGTGGTGACTCCGGCTGAAGTGTCTGAAAGCGGCGGCGTTCTGAAGGTCCCTGTGATTTTCTCTCCTTCCACAGTGATTGAAGATATATTGTTGGCCTGCACGTTGTCCTTAAAGGACGAATAACTGATTGTGGTTCTGAGACTCGAGTCCGAAAAGTAGTTGACCGCAAGCGAAATGATCACGCCTATTGCGATGACAATGAGCATGACCGATCCGAAAGTGAAGCGGAATTTCGGTGGCCGCTCAGGTGATTTACCGCTGCTATTATTCTGTTTCTGAGTATTCATTGTGACAATAAAGTACGCAGAACTCGTCTGCGTGAAAAGCTCCTTACCTTAGCGTTTGATGTAGTGATTATAACCGACTGTTCTAAAATACTCAAAATTTGAACCGGCGGCCGTCACTCCTGGCATTTTTTACATGGAATTCTTCCTTACTGATCCGAATCCTGTTGAAACCGGCGATTTGATGGACAAGAGATGGAAAAAGACAGGTTAGAATGCCATTTTTATCGCTACTAAGCCGTAAAATGAGCCTTTCAACAGGATTCGGATCACTAAGG
>JAFGHN010000047.1 GCA_016930115.1 Spirochaetales bacterium
ACCTCACAATAGCTTTCCGAAATGAGCTCTGCGGTTTCCCTGTCCACTTCTCTGTTGAGCGCGACGGCGCCGCCAAAGGCAGCGATACGGTCTCCCGCAAGCGCTTTTGAATACGCACCCGTTAACGTTCTATCGCACGCGACGCCGCAGGGGTTGTTATGTTTGACAATCACCACGCTCGGCGTATCCGAGAAGAACTTCAATATGTTCAAAGCCGCATCGGCATCGGTGATATTGATCTTTCCCGGATGTTTGCCCGATTGGAGCAGCTCGATGTCCGACGCAAGGTATTTCCCGGGCAGGATGCTGCTGACGTCCCCAAGCACAAGATTCCCGTTAATCAGACGGTAAAGCGCGGCCGGCTGATCGGGGTTTTCGCCATACCGCAAACCCTTTGTCTCACCGTCAATTTCCCATCGCATCTTCTCGTAGAGCATGGTCTGCCGGATGTCTCCCTCGACAAAGGCTATTTCCATCCGCCCGGGAAACGGGTCGTCCTGCATCGTCCGGTACATCGCTTTCAAATTTCCAGGTTTCATCTGCCCCTGCCTTTATGTTGTGTAAGTCTTCGAGAGTTCCTCATGAGATCTTGTCTTCAGGAACCCGACAATTGCCGCATCGTACTCGGCAGTGTGTGCAAAAGCCTTGCGCGCGGCGCTAAACCTTGTCGCAAGGCTCACCGTACCTCCCGATCCTTTCAGCTCCTCAGCTACCGCGCGGTAATCCGCGGGATTGCACACCGCCAACACCCGCAGGAAATTCTTGGCCGCCGCCCTGAGCATACACGGGCCGCCTATATCGATGTTGCCTCTTGCGTTTTCAATCGTCACTCCCTCTTTGGCAATCGTCTCCTTGAAGGGATAGAGGTTGACGACTACCATGTCAAAGGCCACACCGCCAACGCGTTCCAGGTCGCTTTTATGCTCGGCATTGTAGGATTCGCTTAAGAGCCCAAGGTAGATTTTGAAATCGAGAGTTTTCACCAGCCCCCCCTGCATTTCAGGTTGACCGGTATAATCGCTGACGGAAATGAGCCTTTCATCGGCTTGCCGCCCCAGTATTTCGCGTAACTTTTGATAGGTACCGCCGGTGGAAAAGAACTTCATATCACCATTGACCGACGTCAGGGCCGGTATGAAGGTTTCAAGCCCCGTCTTATCGGAAACACTCACGAGTACGTTCCTCACCGTGACATCGCCTTCGATTTTGGTGACCGTGTTAATGCTCATGCGAACCCTCCCTGCGCCTGCTCACTACCGAACTAATAACACGAATTATCGAAGGTTGCAACTCGCGCGAGGAAAATGATACTATTGCCAACTGCCCGGAATCATCGTTGAGTGAGGTGGATATTGAAAAAACTTACGGCGTTACCCGCGCTTCTGCTTTTCGTTTTTGCCGCCGTAAACGCGTATGCCCAGGACGAAACGATCGACATCTACGGTATCGGTGACCAGACATTCTCGATAAACGCCGGCACTATCCTCCCGCTGTTTATTTTCGGCGTGGACGGAACCAGCGTCGGCGGGTTCAGCAAGCTCACCGTGGGTGCTGCGGGGTCATTGCGTTGGACCACCTTTCTGAATAACGAAATGACAATCGGTGTCGACGTGGGCGGAATGTTTGCGCTTACAAAACTCGACCGGGTGCTTATTATGCTCCCCGTTTCAGGCATGTTCACCTACGCGATACGTTTTTACCCCTTCGAGGTGCTTCTCCAGGCCGGATTGGGGGTCAGTTTCACAAAACTTGATGATGACCTCTATATCGGCCCGGTGCTGAAACCGGGCGCCTCGTTCTACTGGAACTATTCAGGCGAATGGTCTTTCGGAGTCCAGGCTGACTACTGGTTTGTACCCGAGATCTATTTCGGCAGCAAGGTACCGGCGGAACAATCCGCCTTCGGCAACTTTCTCGGGATAACCCTCACCACTCTCTATCATTTTCAATGAGGTAGCTATGCGGCGATTCTGTTTTCTTCCCTTGCTCTTGCTTTTTCTCGTTTCGTGTAACCAAAGCGGTATCGGCATCTTCTACAGCATCAGCAGGGAGCAACCTCTTGAAGATGCCACTTTGCCAAACGCTGTTTCCGTATCCGGGATGGTAAAGGGCACGAGCAAGTACTACGTATGCGCCGGCGGCCTTTACAGCCGCGATATTCAGGCCGAATTGGATGCCCCCTGGAGCGACAAAGTGCCAACGCCGTCCGCTGAGCTGTCACTGTGCATCAAGCTCGTCAAGTTCGGCAGCAAAATGTACGGCCTCTTCACGAACTACGACGCGACCGTCACTGCTATCTACTCGAGCGGCCTTGATACGGTAGCCTGGGAAGAAGCCGGTTCTTTCGACAAACCCATTGTGGCGCTTGCGGCAAGCGGGACTTATCTGTTCGCGACCGTGAGGGAAGACTACGCCACCTACGTTACAAAGCGGAGCACCGACGGTTTTGCCACTATGACATCCCTTTCACTGGAGGGGCAGTACACCGCCGTGACAGACGCAGAGGATTTTCTGGCGGAAACCTGGCTTCTCAGCGGCACCAAGCTCTATTCGGGCACAGACATTACCTATGCGCCGGTCACCGGTACCGACGTCCCCTCCTCATCCGGAGGATTTGGCGGCGTTTACGCATCCGCAAGCCTTGCCTGTCTTTTTGTCTCAAGCGCCGCGGGCAAGGTATATTGCACCCAGGACGGCACTACCTGGGTCGTCTCCGCCGTTACCGACAGCAACGATGAACCGGTAGCGCTCTTCGATATTGAAGAAGTCCCGGTCCTTGACGCAGATGTAATCCTCGTCGGGGCGAAAAACGGATACTACGATATTGTCTTCGAAAACGGATACACTCAGGGTTTCAGCCTGCAGACTCCCGGCACCGCAGAAGCCGGGGAGTTTTCGTCGAGCGACGCAAATTATCTCAACATAGATCTCAGAACAAGTGTTGTCAGATTCTTCTTTGTTGACAAGGCTTCCAATACGTTATTCGCGTGTACAAGCGGAAACGGTCTGTGGATCAACCCAATCTCAGGTGCAACCGCCGACACGCTTGTACGGAAATGGGACCGTCAGTAGGTCTCATCCGCTCCTATGTCGAAAGGATCGCTTCTCTCGTCCCCTTCATAGTCCGTGCGCACTACAATATTCAGTAGCGCCGTATCAAAGCCGCCGTCGACGCAGGCGGAACCCTGATCGAGCGGAAACACCCCGTCATTCCTTCTTGAAAAAGTGAGCTTCGCATTCTCAGCCAGATTTCCGAATATCTCACCGCTTGCCGGGACTTGATCGGCGTTATTCATTTCCACGATCGTTTTTGCCGTCAACCCCGGCGTTTTCAAGTATGCAAGCCAGCCGTCAAAGGCGTTG
>JAFGHN010000006.1 GCA_016930115.1 Spirochaetales bacterium
ACGTCTTTCGACGTTTACCCAAAAGAGAGACGAACATGGCGTACAAAAGAAAGTCCTGGCAGGAGAAGATGGCCGACAAGGAAGGCCTGCCCAAGGTGCTCGCGTTGGAACCCAATTTCCCCTGTTTCAAAGCTGTTTCCAGGATGGGGGCCAAGGCCGGTGACACATGCGTACTTGTGAACACCCGCGAAGTTGCTGCCGTCATGCAGGAGGTGTCGGCGGGCAAGCTGATGACGATTCATGAAATCTGCAAAAAGATAGCCCGGAATCACGGTGTGGCGGCCAGTTGTACCCTCACGACGGGGATAGAAATCATGATTACCGCCAATGCGGTGGAAGAGATGAAGAAAGAGGGAAAGCGTAATGATACGCCGTACTGGAGAACCTTGAAAGCCGACGGATTTCTGAATGAGAAGTATCCGGGCGGTGCCGAAAAACACAAGGAGCTGCTTGAGCGAGAAGGTTTTGAGGTAGCCAGAAAGGGGAACAGATACTTTGTATCCGATTTCAGGAAGTATCTGACGGAAGGCTGACGCCCCAATTGTTCGTAAGTGTGCCCCCCGGGCGCCTCAAGTTGACGGTGTTGTATGCCGCGTATACCCTCAGGGTGACTGTTCTGAACCGGGTTTCAGAAGCCGCGGAAGCCCCGCCGCCCATGCCCGGATTGCGTCCCAATCACGGATGTCGCCTTCTCCCATCTGTTTCAACGCGGGTATCAACTTGTAAGGCATGCGCATGTTGGCGGGATCGAACTTACCGCCGAACAATTCGACGGAAACAGGTTTGAACCACGGGTACTTCGCAAGCTCTTTATCGAGCTGGCCGCGGGCTTCGTTCCACTCCTTCTCGACATCGTGGAATGGACCGAGGGCGAACATCGCCACCGGCACGCTTTGCAGGGCGTTTTGGTTTCTGGAAAGGAAGCGGCGGGCGTGCCCGTGAAGGCGAAACATGTACAGCGGCGCGCCGAGAATAACCGCGTCACAGGATTCGAGATCGCGGATGTTCTTGCAGTCGGCGACTTCCACCTGAAGATGCTTCGCCCGCAGCTCCGTCCCCACGGCCTGTGCAACTTCCCGGGTGGATCCGTGGGTTGTTGCGTATGTTACGAGTATCATGATTACAGCCTCCTCCTTTGTGTCTTGTAGAGTACAACGGCCGGCATGGATCTATCGTATACACTACGTAACAACCGTCCCCGGCTTATGTGTCACCGGTTTTGCCAGTGCGTATTTCCCGCCGTCCAGACGTACTATGCCTCTCTTGACGAAAAGCTCGAGATATCCGTGCAGATCTTCACTGTTTTCAGGACGGTAACCGAGACCGGACAACGCCATAATCTTCGGAGTATCTTCGCAGAAGTGTTTGGAAAACCTGGCTTCCAGTGCCTTCTCGTCAAGGGCGCCTGCATCCAGCTCCTTTGAAAGCCACTCGAATATCAGGCTCCTCTTCATCCTTTCCTGCGTCGTAGACCAGAAATGCGAGACACGTTTCTCTTCGCCGGGAGATTTGGCGAGTTCTATGACCAGCTCTATCACGCTCTTGAGGATGAGCAAACAGATGACCAAGGAAGCCGCGGCATCGGCATAGTATAACCAGAGCGCCGGGGAACCTTGCTCAAACCTGCCAAGGATGATTCCGGCGCAGACGAGCAGGGAAACGAAAAAATGGTTACGCGAGTCCACCGCCTGGCACATGATAGCGAAACTCGAGTTTCTCTTGCCGATTGCGTACTGATAGATGGAGAGAACGAGCATCATCACTCCGCACAGAAAAGAAACCACCGCGGCGGTTATACCCTCCGTAATCGGTTCAGGATTTATGATTTTGTTATAGCCCGCGAGGGCGACGCAGCCGGCTGAGACAAACATCATGATGACGATGAATATCGACGCAGCTTTTTCCCTGTTGAATTTAACGCCGAGCCAGACGAGCACCGAGGATACCGTGTCCACGGAGTTGTCGATACCGTCTGCAACGAGGCCGGCGGAGCCGGAAACAGCGGCAAAGATGAGCTTCACAAAGCTCAGCAGGATGTGTACGACGATCGAGGTGATGCAAACCGTCCGGCTCGAGAAGAACTTCCCCATGAACAGCGGTATCATCCTCTGCAGATGTTCGGCAATCTCCGCCCCGCCGGGAGTCAGATTGTAGGCTTCGCACTTTTTCTCGATAACACCGTATCCGACGGCCGCCTCAAGGTCCGATGCGAGTTTCCCCCGGCTGAACTTCTCCCGGTGATGCGCTCCGAGCCGCTCGTGCAACCTTTCGGCCGATTCGTAGAGCTCATCGAAGGACAGAGGCTTTTCGGCAAGCTCGAGTATCAGCGCGGTGAAATAGCCTTCGAGCTTGTCCATGACTTCGTGCATCACGCCGAAGCTTTCCCAATGCTTCATCTCGTCGGCCGAATGCGGCAGGAGCCGGCGCACGATCGACCTCGGCGTTTTGTGTTTTCTTTCCGACCGGTCCATCATCGATTCCCTCATGTTAATACAAAATAATACCCTGGTCTATTCACAGTTGTTTGCAGAGGCAGCTTCAGAGGGGATCGGCCCCAGCCCGGGCGCGTGTATCCCGGGTGCCGGAGTCGGCGGTGAGAAAACGGGAGCCGGCTGCGAAAGCTTGACCTTCAATGCATCTCCGCCACCTTGTTCACCTCAGTAATTACTCGCGTACTGACATACCCACGGCTTTGGAAGGCTTGGGACGTAAGGGCCAGCGCAGGGGCAGGCAATGAGTTCAAAAGATGATTCTGATGACAGGCGGAACGGCAAGTCGGGCACGTATCATCGAGCTTCTCAGCGAGGCATACGCGCGTGATAATTTGGAACAGGCGGATTTCCCGACGGATCTCGTGAGCGCGACACAGCGGTCTCAAGAAGAAGCTTGCGAAACTGCTTGGAGTTGTCAACGAAACTGAAGACACAGTGGTGGCTCCGCCGGCGCCGACTGTCGTGGTGGCCGGGTTCAAGTTTCTTGGGGACACCGTCGTTGTCGAGGAGTAGGCCCGTTCCGCCTGATCAAGACGGCTGGCCGCTGTCAAAAACGATTGCATACTGATCCGAATCCTGTGGAAGTGCCGCTTTAGTGCCCGTTTAGACGCTGAAAATCTCGGATAGGCGCCGGAAATCGGTACTCCAGGGCATGTTTTCGCTAGTTTCAACAGTATTCGGATCACTACCCAAAATTTACAGAATCCTTACAAATCATTTACACCCACCTGACGCCCCGTGTTTTTCCTGAACTACACTTGTCTATATAACAAAAGGCCCGAAGCGGTCTTTACGGAAACAGGAGAAATGAAATGAAACGAATGAGGTTTGGCGGTTTGATCGGGGCTTTGCTTTGCATGTGGCTGCTCCCGGGCGCGGTGTCGGCACAGGAGCTGTTTTTCGAGACCACGGTGGCGAATCCGTGGCTGCTCGCCGGCCGGAGCAATACGACGTACCTGAAAATATCCCTCACCGGATTCGACATCGGCGTAAGAAACGAGCGAACGCCCGTAAACGTCGCCATCGTGCTCGACAGGTCCGGATCGATGGACGGCGAGAAGATTGTCCAGGCGCGGGAAGCGGCGAAAATGGCCGTGGAGCTTCTGGGTCCACGGGATATCGCCTCGATCGTCACCTACTCGGACACGGTGACCGTTCTGGTACCGGCCACGCGGGTGACCGACAGACGGTACATTATGGACAAAATCGATTCGATTTTTGCCGACGGGAGCACGGCGCTCTTCGCGGGTGTGAGCAAGGGAGCCGATGAGATACTCAAGTTTTTCGATGCGCAGAAGGTAAACCGGGTCATCCTGCTTTCCGACGGGTTGGCGAACGTGGGTCCCGATTCGCCCGCGGCGCTTGGTGATCTGGGGGCGTCGCTCAGGAAGACGGGTATCTCCGTCACCACCATCGGCCTCGGTCTCGGCTATAACGAGGACCTGATGGTGCGTCTAGCGGAGAAGAGCGACGGGAACCATGCCTTTGTAGAAAACTCCAAGGACCTTTCGCGGATATTCGAGTACGAGTTTGGCGATATTCTGTCCGTGGTCGCACAGGACATCGAGATAGAGATCAGGTGCGGGGACGGAGTAAGACCCGTCAGAGTGCTCGGAAGGGAAGCTGAAATAATCGGTTCCGTTGTGATAACATCGATCAA